>CAYJBL010000184.1:0-482 GCA_964368115.1 uncultured Bacteroidales bacterium | reverse complement strand
TAATATTCCATAAGTTTTACATCCATGTTTTGAACTAATACGCTCTGCTACTTCTTTTTGTATCATACATACTAGTTCTGGGATTTTTTCAATATTATCTAGTGTTTTGAAAAATATCTGACTCGAAATATTATATGGAAAGTTCCCAATTATACAAAATTCTTCTTGGTATAGTTGATCTATATTTATCTTCAAAAAATCTCCTTCAATTAGGTCGAATCCAGTTTTATAATTTTCTTTCAAATACTCTACCGACTCAGTATCAATTTCTATCAATTTTAATTTTTCGCATGTTTCAATCAAATATTGAGTAAGCACCCCTGTCCCTGGTCCTATTTCCAACACAGGCAAGTGGTTTTTATTCAATAAGGATCTTGCGATTTTTTCTGCAATATTTTTATCTGATAGAAAATGCTGTCCGAGATGTTTTTTGGCTTTTACCATTTTGCAAAGATACATTATTATTTTCAGATTTTACCCTC
>CAYJBL010000183.1:1071-4021 GCA_964368115.1 uncultured Bacteroidales bacterium | reverse complement strand
GCAAGCAAATTTATATAATAATGGGATTAGAAGTCGAATTTTATGGAGAGATGAAAATATATCATATGGAGATTTATTAATGTGTGTGAAAAATAATTATCATTGGTTGCCAGAGAATTCTGAAATAGATTTTATCGCAAACGGGGACATATTTGAAATTACAGGTATTGGTAAAACCTACGATCTTTTTGATCATAACTATATTGACTTGAAAATTAAGTTTGTAGATTATCCAGAATTAGAAATTAATGTAAAAGCTTTGTTGGATACATTAAATATGGATACACCTTCGATGCCAATGGATTATTACTCAAAATTGTATCAGAATTTACAACTTGATTATGCTCATATTACAAATTCAACAAAGCGACATGAGGCAATAGTTGCGGATCCGTATTTTAATGCAATACAAATAAAATTTGCATACGCAATTACTTGTCATAAAGCACAAGGTGGTCAGTGGAAATCGGTATTTATCGATCATGGATATATTGTGCCAGAAGAAATGACCGAAACAGATAATTATGAATTTGCAAGATGGCTTTATACAGCGACAACACGAGCAAGTGAAAAATTATTTTTAGTTAATTTTAAAAAAGAATTGATGTTTGATTAGTAATCTAAATGTTTATATAGAATGAGAACAAAAACTGTATTAATTACTGGGGCATCTGGAGGTATAGGTAGAGATGTTGTGGACTATTTTTATTCAAAAAATTGGAAAATTATCGCAACAGCACGAAATATTTCACAGTTAGAAAAAATTGCAAATGAGAATATAGTAGTATTAAAACTAGATGTAACAAATGCAAATGATATTGAAAATATTGGAACATATATAACAAAAAATTCTATTGAAATAGATGTGCTTGTAAATAATGCTGGTTATGGGCAATTTGGAACAATAGAGGAAACGTCAATTGATTTGGCACGAGCACAATTTGAAACAAACGTATTTGGATTAGCAGCTTTAACGCAGAAAATTATTCCTTATATGAGAAAGCAAGGTTTTGGAAGAATCATTAATGTCTCTTCGATTGCAGGAAAAACATCAATGCCAGGAGGAGGATGGTATGCAGCAAGTAAATTTGCGGTTGAAGCTATTTCAGATAGTATAAGATGGGAAACTCAAAAATTTGGAATTAAAGTAAGTATTATTGAACCTGGACCAATTAAAACTGATTTTGGTACAAATGTAGGTAAAAATATCGTTGCGCCAGAAAATTCACCATACGGAAACTTATTGAAAAATTTATTACAGTCATCGGCAGATATAAAGGGAGGATCAATTGAAGAGTGTGTGAAAACTATTTATATGGCAGCTAGTGATAGAAAAACAAAAAATAGATATTTAGTTACAAAACAAGCACGTATCATAAAACTTCTAATTTCTTTTTTACCTTCAAAACTTGTCGATAGATTTGTAATTCGTTTGTTTATTAAGGATTAGGTGGGGATTCGATATTCGTTGTTCGCTATTTGCTATTTGTTGTTCGCTTTTCGCTTTTCGCTATTTGTTGTTCGCTGTTCGCTATTCGCTGTTCGCCTTTCGCTATTCGTTGTTCGCTCGTGGATTTATTTACATGTACTTGCAAAGATGCAGTAAAAAACGAGCGTAGAATTATTTGCTCCACAACGAAAATGATATTTTGTGTATAAATAAAAATTTGGCAAAGAAAAATACCTACATTTGCACGGTTTTAAAAAAGAAATGAACATAATAAATAAAATAACTGGTAAAGATATTTGGAAGATAGCATTTCCGATAATGCTGGGCAATATGGCGCAATCTATAATAACAATTACAGATACTGCTTTTGTCGGACAGCTAGGCGAGGTAGAGCTAGGTGCTTCTGCAATGACAGCTATTTATTATTATGTATTCTCGACATTAGCATGGGGTTTTGCACTAGGGATACAAGTTATAATAGCACGAAGATTTGGCGAGAAAAATTACGAACGAATAGGGGTAGTATTTAATCATGGGCTAATATTCGTTGCTGTTCTAGGTGTTTTCTTATTTCTTTTGTTAAAATACTTGTCCCCAACTATATTAGGATTGCTAATGAGTTCCGAAAATGTTTATAATGTTGGAATTGAATTTATTGGTGTGCGAAGTTTTGGGATAATATTTGTTTGTTTTAATTTTCTTTTCAGGTCTTTATATGTAGGTCTTTCTAGCACAAAAGTAATTAGTTATACAACTATCCTTATGGCAGTTGTAAATATAGTGCTCGACTATATGCTAATTTTCGGAAAAGGCGGGTTGCCAGAAATGGGGGTAAAGGGAGCTGCATTGGCTTCGGTAATTGCAGAGGCTTCGGCGTTATTGTTTTTTATTGTATTTACATTTGCAACCTTACCAATAAAAAAATATGCTCTTTTTACGTTGAAAAAATTTGAATCAATTGTCTTAAAAATGACATTGAAAGTTTCCTTGCCATCTATGGGGCAAAAATTAATCTCTTTTGGTACTTGGTTGATATTCTTCTCATTTGTAGAGCGAATGGGGGAAAGAGAATTGGCGTCAACAATGACTCTTAGGAGTATTTATATGTTGCTTGGAATACCTGTGTTTGCTTATGCAACAACGGCAAATACGCTAGTTAGTAGGATAATAGGAGAAGGGCGTCATTATTTAATGATGGGCACACTAAAAAAAATACTAATTCTATCAAGCATAACAATATTACCAATTGCGATATTTTTAGGCGTAATGCCAAAAACAATTTTATCTATTTATACAGATAGTACAGAACTTATAGAAATGTCGGTAAATTCATTATATGTGGTTATTTTCTCGGCATATTGTTTGGGAATAGGGATGATATTTTTTGAAGCAATTTCGGGAACTGGTAATACTGATCATGGAATGTATATCGAAATATTAGTACTTGTAGCTTATATTTTTACAACTTGGTTTACGGCTTCGTATTTACAAACAGCAGTA
>CAYJBL010000183.1:0-1061 GCA_964368115.1 uncultured Bacteroidales bacterium | reverse complement strand
GCTTATAGCTTTATTATCATATATTTATTTAAAACGATATGATTGGTTAGGGCGAAAAAGAATTTAATTATTAGAAAGATGAATAACAGTAAAGTTTTATTGATGATCCTTGATGGTTGGGGAAAAGGAAAAGGAGATATTGCAGATGTAATTGCAAATGCAAACACTCCAAATTATGATAACTATTTGAGAAATTTCCCAAATTCAGAACTTCAAGCTAGTGGCGAAAATGTAGGTTTGCCTCACGGACAAATGGGGAATTCAGAAGTTGGACATCTTAATATTGGAGCAGGAAGGGTTGTATATCAAGATCTTGTGAGAATAAATAAAGCAATAAAAGATAATAGTTTTTTTTCAAATAAAGTTCTTCTTGAGGCATTTAATTATGCAAAAACAAATGACAAGAAACTACATTTAATTGGTTTAGTGTCAGATGGTGGAGTTCATTCTACAGATGAGCATTTGTTTGCACTAATTGATTTAGCAGATAGTTTAAATCACAATAAAACATATATTCATGCACTTACGGATGGTCGTGATACAGATCCTAGAAGTGCAAAAATGTATATTCAAAAATTAGTAAACAAGTTAGAAAATTCGCAAGTTAAGCTCGCAAGTTTGATAGGTAGATACTACACAATGGACCGAGATAAAAGATGGGAAAGAGTAAAGGTTGGTTATGAATTAATGGTAAATTCTATCGGGCAATATAGTACAGATATTCTTGAATCAATTCAGAAATCGTACGATGAAAATATTACGGATGAGTTTATAATGCCGATTGTTATGGTAGATGATGCAAACTGCCCAATTGCAAATATTGAGCAAGGTGATGTTGTGATTTGTTTCAATTATAGAACAGATAGGCTTCGTCAGATAACAACAGTTTTGTCTCAGCAAGATCTCGAAGAATATGATATGTTGATTGTTCCAAATTTACAATATTATACAATGACACGTTACGACGAGTCGTTTAAAAATGTGAATATTATCTACGAGAAGGACAATCTGAATAATACACTTGGAGAAATAGTTGCCAAAAAAGAATTGAGCCAATTGAG
>CAYJBL010000182.1:2277-4041 GCA_964368115.1 uncultured Bacteroidales bacterium | reverse complement strand
TATTCAGAGAAGCTAAAAGAGCAGATAGGAAAAATGGGAAATACTCCATTTTATCTGGAAGAGTTTGTATATACAGATGAGATTAAATATTTTTTCCCGATAAAAATATTAAACGAGCTAAAAAGAGAAGGCTTGGCAAAATTTGAAAAACTTCTTTTAGAAAATCATGAGATATTAAAGCAAACAAAAATAAATAAAGAAGTACCATACATAAAATCGGAAGTCGATTATAAAGAAAATATAAGTAATAGCTTGGCGTTTCGTTTTTACGAAAGCAAAGGGGTAGATGTAAAGCAAAAGGCGTTGGAGTACGAACAAAAATTTACAAATATCGAACTTATGCGATCTCGAAATTGTATTAAATATAATTTAGGAAAATGCCCAAAATTCGGAAAAATTGACGAAGATTATAATGGAGAGCTATATTTAATAGACAATAATCGAAAATATAGACTGGGTTTTGATTGTGAACAATGTCTTATGAGTGTATATACGGTGTAGTAGAGCATTTAAGGGAATGATATTTTTTTATTGGGAGGAAAGATAAGAATTAAATACAACAGAATTTTATCGGAAATAATAACTGCAAATTAATTTACAATTTAAGGATAAAAGTCTTAATTTTGCCGTTCTAAAATTAGTACAAACTTAAATGATGTAAAATTATGAAAAAAAGAAGATTAATTATGAGTTTAATGTGCATGCTTGCTTTTGCAGGAATTACAAATGCACAAAATTTTTCTGTAGAAAATGCAGAAGGTGTATTGATTTACTATGATATAGTAGACTCTGCAGCTTATCAAGTAGAAGTGACGTATGATGGAGATGATGAATCTGGTGCGCATAGCGATGGGGTAGAATCTTATGTAGGAAATGTAATTATACCAAGCGAAGTTGAGCATGATGGAAATACTTACACAGTAGTTGCAATTGGCGACAGAGCTTTTCACCGTTGTTATGGTTTAACAGGAGTTGAATTCCCAAGTACTATTACGGAAATTAAAGACCGTACGTTTGAATATTCTGGATTATTATCTTTATATGTGCCAAATTCTGTAGAGAAAATAGCAGAGAGAGCTTTTAAACATTGTTTTAATTTAACTTCAGTAGAACTTGGAAATTCTATCGATACTATTGGGTCGTCAGCTTTTGGGTGGTGTACAAATTTGAATACTTTTGTTTCGTATTCAGAAACCCCTCCAGTGATAGACCAAAATAAATTATTTTCAGAAGGAGGTATAGATTTAAAATCACAAGTAAAAGTATTTGTTCCAAATGCAACAATTTTAGAAAATTATTTGGCTGCCGATTATTGGATGGATTTAAATATTTTTTCTATGGAGGATGAAAATGTTTATTCTCTATCATTTTCAAATACAGAAGATACTGAAATTCCTAATATTTATGTTTTAGCAGGAGAGGCAATCGGTATTTTACCAGTTGTGAATACAGATAGTACAACAGTGTTTTGGACAATAGATGGAGAAGAAATTACTAGTTCAACTATATGGAATTATACAGAAGATAAAATTGCAGTTGCAAACTGGCTAGAGACTTTTTATATGCAAACAGGAACAAAAACAGTGTGTGGTATGGTGTTTTTAGATAGTAAGATAGGCGCATACCAAAATAATATAAATGATACTTTGGTGCTATTTCCTGCAGCAAGTGGTGCTATGTTAAAAATCGAATTTAAAAATATTATTATAGAAGAATGTTGTGACCATTTGTATATTTATGATGGTACAACTGTAGATGCTCCGT
>CAYJBL010000182.1:0-2267 GCA_964368115.1 uncultured Bacteroidales bacterium | reverse complement strand
GCAGAATTTGGAGGAGAATATTCAGATACATCTGTGATTGCAACTAATCCAGAAGGCGCACTTACTTTTGTATTTGAAACAGATGGAAGTGTTACAACTTTAGGATGGGAAGCAAATGTAGTGTGCGTTGGAGGAACTTATACGCTTTCGTTTGATATAAATTATGAGGGAGGAGTAAATCCAGAAGATATGCTAATTGATTCGGAGACAGAAATTGGAGCACTTCCAGTTGTTACACGTGATAATTATACATTTGCAGGCTGGTTTATCGGAGAAGAAGAAATTACAGAAACAACTGTTTGGAACTATACATCTAACCAAACAGCAGTGGCAGAATGGGAGATTATAGTTGGAATAGAAGATGAAAAAATAGCTAGAATAAATATTTATCCAAATCCAGCAATAGACATGGTTTCTATAGAAGGAGTAAAAGTAATAGAATTGCAAGTGATTGACCTTACGGGTCGAGTAGTATTGCAAGAGCAAAATAAACAAAAGGTAAATATTTCAGCACTAAATAATGGGGCATATTTTATGAAAATAGTAGATGCAGAAAATAATGTTCATGTATCGAAATTAGTAAAAAAATAAAACTGTTTTATAGGATAATATAACGGAGTAAGGCGAAAGGCTTTGCTCCGTTTTTTTGTAGAAATAACTATTCCTATTTTAGCGAATAAACTAGTTATGGTAATTTATATGTTTATAGTTTATAGCTCAAAAGCGAGTAGAAATAGTGGGGGGTAAAATCTGAAAATTATAATGTATCTTTGCAAAATGGTAACGCCCAAAAAACATCTCGGACAGCATTTGTAATGAGTATGCACATGCAAGAACAGTAGGTTAATTATGACACAAGAAAATAGATTGTTAACACTTCTTAACGAGTTTCATGAGCTCGCAATAGAGGGGCAGATAGACTATAAAAAATTCTATCTATACTCGCTTATTTCTCATTCAACTGCAATTGAAGGTTCGACAGTTACGGAGGTGGAGAATTAGCTACTTTTTGATGAAGGTATTTCTGCTAAGGGGCGTTCGATGTCTGAACAACTTATGAACCTTGATCTAAAGGCAGCTTATGAGAGAGCAATGGAATATGCTGCTATAGGCGAGGATATAACAATAGCTATGCTCAAAAATCTTGCATCTATTGTGATGAAGAATACAGGTGCGATTTATAATACTGCTCAGGGGAACTTCTCTTCGACTAATGGTGATTTGCGATTGCTTAATGTAACGGCAGGTACTGGTGGTAAGTCGTATATGAACTATTTAAAAGTGCCAGATAAATTACAAGAGATGTGCGACATAAATAATCAGCTAAAGTTATCTTGAACCTAAATTATTATTAATATTTGCTAACAGAGGGGCATATAGAGTATTATTTGCACCTTAGTAAACTTTTCAATACATTTGCATTAATGAATTTATAGCGATTATGGCAAAACAAAATAACAAAGGAATAGTATATGTGCTAACCAATACGAAAATGCCAGGATTAGTTAAAATTGGAATGACTACACGAGAGAATGTTGAGTCAAGAATGAAAGAACTCTATAGTACTGGAGTACCAATCCCCTTTGATTGCGTCTATGCTTGCGAAGTGAACGCAGTAGATTGCGCCAAGATAGAAAAAGCTTTGCATACTGCATTTGAGCCAAATAGAGTGAATAAAAACAGGGAATTTTTTTCAATGAAACCAGAGCAAGCAATCGCAATACTTGAGCTTTTTAATAGAAAAGATATTACCGATGAGCTTACTCAAGAGATGGAGAGCGAACTAACAGTTGACGATAAAATTGCAAGCGAAAAGGCAAAAATAGTTCGTCGTCCACCTTTGAACTTTAAAGAGATGGGCATTGATATTGGCAGCACTCTTACATACGTTAATGATGCTACTATTTTTGCTACTGTTCTATCAGAAAGAAGGGTTTTATTTAAAGGTGAAGAAGCCTCCTTAACTGCAATAACAAAAACTCTACTTGGTGTTTCTCGACCTTTGCAACCCACACCTCTTTGGGAGTTCGAAGGTCGTAACCTACGTGATATTTACGACGAAACATATACCTTTGAAGAGTAGGCTATGAAAGATACAAATATAAATTTTGACGAATATATCCGCCAAGGTGAACCGCAGGCTCGTGAGAGAGGGCTTGCGTGGCGTACTGCGATTGGTTTGCAGCAGGTTGATGGGCTCAAAACATCCGACTATCTGCTCGAAACTGCCTGCTCGCATATCGAGGGCGATATTACCATCGAGGATG
>CAYJBL010000181.1:0-4041 GCA_964368115.1 uncultured Bacteroidales bacterium | reverse complement strand
TTTGTTAGGCTTTGGAAATCAATTAATTTCAGAATATTTTTATCCGAAATTAAGTTCTATTGAACAATATCCATATGAAATGGGCATTAAGGCTGTAGAGCTATTTATGGATCGGTTATCTCAAGATCCAAATGTGCCACGAGAAAAACGTTCAGTTTATATGGATGTCAGTTTGGTCGACAGAGAGTCATGTCGTGCAATAGAAAAATAAAAATCATATAATAATTAGCATTTTATATAATTTTAATTTGCAATTATACAATTAATGTACTATAGTATTAATATAATATGTCTATAAAATTAAATTTAATATATTTAATTTATGAAAAACGTCTATTTAAGAGTTAAATCCTTACTTTTTTTATAGGTAAGATTGTTTTTTTATAAATATAACAGTTAGCGTAAAAGAAGAATAATAAAAAATAAATAAAATATTCTTAAAATGATGCATTAATTGATCTTGGGGCATATTATGTTTATATAACTAAAATAAAAGGAGTATTATGAAAAAGAAAATTATAGATGGTAGTATATCATTGACTATGATTATTATGGCAATCGTAATAGCTGGAGGTATTTTACTATTTTTTATAGAACCATCTGAAACAGAACGCAATAGGAATAAGACAAAAGTTGATTGGAGTAATGTTACAGATGATGAAACAAAGGAGCTTGAAATATCGATACAAGGTATGCCGATTACAGGAGGTTCTGCTGGTAGTTGGATTCAACGGAATTTGGAAAAGAGATTTAATATAAAATTGAAGCCATATTTTTTTGATTGGAATGGTTTTAGACAGAAACGTCCACTAATACTTGCAAGTGGTGAAATTCCAGATGTAATGTGGGATGGAGATCCAATTAATGTTAGAAATAATATAAGAAATAATTTTACAATGGAAGTTCCTTATGAAATTATTTTAAAATATGCACCTAACTATGTAAAAATGTTAAATAGAGCTGGCAAAGAGGGTTGGATGTATGCTTGGTATGATGGTAAGAATTATGGATTACCAACGTTTAATGATCAAATTAGAGGTCCCCGTTTTGGAGCATGGCGAAAAGATTGGTTAGATAATGTTGGCATATCAAAAACACCTGATACTATTGAAGAAATGGAGAATGTTTTATACCATTTTCGTAACAGTGATCCAGATAAGAATGGTAAAAAAGACACCTATGGCTATGCACCCAATATAAGTCATTGGTCATTAGCTTATACTGATGTTTTTGCAGCATTTGATCTTTTACCCTTTGACTTTATGCGAATTGATGGCAAAATTGTTTGGGGAGGAATTCAGCCAGAGTGTAAGGATGTTTTAGCACTATTAAAGAGCTGGTATGAAAAAGATTTAATTGATCCAGACTTTATTATTGATACTCAAGGAATTGAACAACGCACTAAATTTCTAAATAATAAACTTGGTTATTTATTTACAGCAGAAACAAGTTCTGATTATGATACGGAATTAGAAGGAACCACAGCAAATGTGCTTAAAGAGTTATCCAATGGTACTATGGTTGTAGCAAGACCTTTAAAAAACAGCAATGGTATACGTCGTGGTCGTTCATGGGGGGGAGCAGCACATGTAATGCAGTTTGGCGCACATTTAGGAAATAATCCAGAAAAAATTATTCGTTACCTAAAAATGATTGATGCCATTTGTATGGATGAGTTATTATATGTAGAAACACGTTCCGGCGAAAAAGACAAATATTGGAGTTATAATGAAGAAAAAGGTATTTATATAAAAGATGAATACAAAGATAATCCAATTTTGACAAAAGAGATGATTGGCGATAGAGGTTTTACTTGTCCGATATTTTTCCAAAGTAACCTATTTACCAATTATAATTTAAAATATTCAAGTAAATACGAGAAAGAATTTTTCAAAAAATATCAACGTAGCGAATGGGCAATGATCAATGCTCTTGGTAAATCAGATATTTTACCATCAGCATCACGATATTTAGAGAATTTACGCATATTACAACAACAAGTTTATGCTAAAATTATAATTGGAGAACTACCATTAAGCGCCTTTGATGATTTTGTAAAAGAATGGCATGAGCGAGGAGGCGATATTTTGACAGCAGAGGCAAATGAGATGTATCAAATAATTCAAGATGTATACAAAAAAGTAGGAGTAACAAAATGAGAACAAAAAGAGAATTATTAATAATTTTTTCGCCAGTAGTACTATTTTTCTTAATATTTAACTATGCTCCGATGGTTGGTTTATTAATAGCATTTAAGAATTATGTACTTACTGATGGTATTCTTAATAGTCCATGGGTAGGGTTTGATAATTTTGTTAGGTTATTTGGCAGTGGTGATTTTTTAAAGGTTTTGCAAAACACTTTAGTTATAAGTTTTTTGAGGTTGATTTTTGGATTTTTCTCTCCAATAATTCTTGCAATAATGCTTAATGAATTACGTATTTCATTGTTAAAAAGATCAATTCAAACACTAAGTTATTTACCTCATTTTTTCTCATGGGTTATTCTTGGAGGTATTTTTATAATGCTTTTGTCAGGAAACGGACCAATAAATTCATTAGTGAGATCTTTTGGAGGAAGTACTATTCCGTTTTTATCTAATAGTTATTGGTTCATTGCGGTATTGGTAGTTACAGGAATTTGGCAAAGTGTTGGCTGGGCTTCAATTGTCTACTTAGCAGCACTTTCTGGAATTAATCCAGATCTTTATGAGGCAGCTGAAGTTGACGGTGCGAGTCGTTGGGATAAAATTAGACATATTACTCTACCAGCACTTGTACCTACTATGATAGTGTTATTTATTCTTGGCGCAGGTAGCATTTTAAATGCTGGTTTTGATCAAATTTATAATATGTATAATCCCCAAGTTATGGATAAAGCAGATATTATTGACACATTTATTTTGCGTCAACTTATGCAAAATCTTGACTTTAGCATTGGTACTGCAGCAGGTATGTTTAAGGCTGTAGTAGGAATTGCTTTAATTGTAACTACAAATGTTATTGCTAAAAAAATTAGTGGTGGCGAACAAGGAGTTTGGTAATGAAAAGTTATTTTAAAAGAAATTCAATTGGCGACGTGTTTTTTGATGTTACAAATATTACACTTCTAACATTATTGGCATTAAGTTGTATCTATCCATTTATCTATACACTATCAATTAGTTTAAGTACAGCAGTAGAAGCAAGTCGTGATGGATTACATTTATATCCAAAAGATGTATCCTTTGTAGCTTATGAGATGGTATTAAATAATCCTGATATAATAAGTGGTTTTTTTAATTCAGTTTTAAGAACGGTTTTAGGAACAACTTTATCTGTTTTAGCTGTTTGTATTGCGGCGTATCCATTATCTAGGAAAGAGATGCCTTTGCGTACTAACCTTATTTTCTTTATTCTATTTACAATGCTATTTAGTGGAGGTATGATTCCAAGTTACCTATTGATAAAAAATTTAGGTTTGCTCAATAGTATTTGGGCTTTGGTGCTTCCTGGAGCATTGAGTGCATTTAATATTATTATTGTTAAAAACTTTTTCCAAAGTCTGCCAGAAAGTTTTGTTGAAGCAGCTCGTTTAGAAGGGGCAAATGAGTTTCAAATCCTTTTCAAAGTTTATATGCCACTAAGTAAACCTGTGTTGGCAACTGTGGCATTGTGGTCAATGGTTGGTCACTGGAATTCATGGTTTGATGCGCTTATTTATATTACAGATGATAAAAAACAAGTGTTACAAATTTTCTTACAACGTATTGTTATAGAGAGTAATACGGCACTTATGGAAATGGGAGTAACAGATGTGTCAGCATCAGACTTTACTCCTGCAACAATTAAAGCGGCAACAGTTATTATAACTATTTTACCAATTATTTGTGTCTATCCATTTATACAAAAATATTTTGCTAAAGGTATAATGCTTGGCGGTGTAAAAGAATAACAACTATCTAGGCTTAGAAACGAAACGAGATACCAAAGAATTGCAAAGTGATGGGGGCGACAAAAAAAACCCACCAAAATTTTTTAAATGTTTGTGTTTAATTGTTAC
>CAYJBL010000180.1:0-4062 GCA_964368115.1 uncultured Bacteroidales bacterium | reverse complement strand
AAGGTTGATTTAACTGCTGATTTAAACCATCTTTCTGATAATCAGAAACAATTAGTAAAAAAATTAATGAAAGTATCTGACATTATGGAAGAACTATTTTGGAAAGATGCTATTGGAGATAAAGAAACTTTTTTATCGACAATTAAAGACGAAGCAACTAAACAGTATGCATTAATTAATTATGGACCTTGGGATAGACTTAATGATAACACACCTTTTATTGATGGATATAATAAAAAGCCTGATGGAGCAAACTATTACCCTCAAGATATTACTTCAGAAGAGTTTGACCTACTAGAAGATCCTAATAAAACGAGTTGGTATACATTAATAAGACGTGATGAAAATGGAAAATTGAAATGTGTTTGGTATCATGAAGAATATAAAAATGAAATCGAAAAAGCTGCAAATTTATTAGATGAAGCTTCTGAACTAGCTGAAGATGAAGGATTCAAAAAATATCTTTCTCTTCGTGCAGAAGCTCTTCGCACTGACGATTATCTAGCGAGTGATCTAGCTTGGATGGATATGAAAACAAATAAAATAGACTTCGTTGTTGGACCTATCGAAAGTTATGAAGATGGTTTTAAAGGTTATAAAGCAGCTCACTCTGGACAAATTCTTATTAAAGACCTAGAGTGGAGCAAAAAAATAGAACGCTTTAATGTTCTTCTTGCTGACTTACAAAAAGGACTTCCTGTCGATGAAAAATACAAAAAAGAAGACGCATCTAGATCAGGTGATATGAACGTGTATGATGTTATTTATTATGCAGGTGACTGTAATTCTGGAAGTAAAAATATCGCTATAAATCTTCCTAATGACCCTAGAGTTCATGAGGCAAAAGGTTCAAGAAAATTACAATTAAAAAATGCAATGAAATCTAAGTTCGACAAAATATTAATGCCTATTGCTGAACTATTAATTAATGAAGAACAATTAAAGCATGTAAAATTTGAAGATGGTTTCTTTGAAAATGTAATGTTTCACGAAGTTGCTCATGGTTTAGGTGTTAAATTTACAATTGATGGTAAATCTACAGTTCGCGACGCTCTACAAGAATATTACAGCCCAATAGAAGAAACAAAAGCCGACATTGCTGGTTTATACATGGTAACTCAATTATACGAAATGGGAGAATTCGAAGGAAAAGATCTTATGGATAATTATGTTACATTTTTAGCTGGCATATTCCGTTCTGTGCGCTTTGGTGCTGCTAGCTCTCATGGCAAGGCAAACATGATCGAATTTTACTACTTAAGAGATAATGGTGCTTTTGTTCGCGATGATGCAACAGGAAAATATACTGTAAATTTTGACAAAATGAAAGAAGCTGTTAAGGCTCTTGTAAACGATATTATTGTTATGCAAGGAGATGGAAATAAAACTCTTGCAGAAGAATGGATAAATACAAAATCTAAAGTTGGTGCAGATTTACAAAAAGATTTAGACAGAGTTAATGAAGCTGGCATACCAAAAGACATTGTATTCAATCAAGGAGCAAAATATTTAGGTTTATAATAACACCTAATATGTATAAAAAAACTGGTATAAATTTATACCAGTTTTTTTTATACATATAGTAATTTCGTTTATCTACCTAAAATATACGCAAACATAAGAGGAGCAACAATTGTAGCATCAGATTCCACAATAAACTTTGGAGTGTCAATATCCAATTTACCCCAAGTAATTTTTTCATTTGGAACAGCTCCTGAATACGAACCATACGAAGTTGTTGAATCAGATATCTGACAGAAATACGCCCAAAATGGCACCTCTTTCCATTCCAAATCTTGATACATCATTGGCACAACACAAATCGGAAAATCACCTGCAATTCCACCTCCTATTTGGAAGAATCCTACTCCTTCTTTAGAATTTTCTCTATACCAATCTGTTAAATACATCATGTATTCTATTCCAGATTTCATTGTCGAAGTTTTCAGTTCTTCTTTAATACAGTAAGAAGTAAATATGTTCCCCATAGTTGAATCTTCCCATCCTGGAACTACAATCGGTAGATTTTTTTCCGCTGCTGCAAGCATCCAAGAATTTTTTGGATCTATTTCATAATATTCTTCTAAATCACCACTTAGCAACATCTTGTACATATACTCGTGTGGAAAATATCTTTCTCCCTTATCTTCTGCATTTTTCCATTGTTTATGAATTTTTGCCTGCAATCTACGAAAAGCTTCTTCTTCTGGAATACATGTATCAGTAACTCTATTTAATCCTTGTTCTAACAGCTCATATTCTTCTTTTGGAGTTAAATCTCTGTAATTTGGAACTCTTTTGTAGTGAGAATGAGCAACCAGATTCATAATATCCTCTTCTAAGTTTGCACCTGTGCACGAAATTATTTGAACTTTATCTTGTCTAATCATTTCTGCCAGTGTTTTCCCTAACTCCGCAGTACTCATTGCTCCTGCCAAAGTTATCATCATTTTTCCACCTTTTTCTAAGTGTGTAATATAAGCTTTCGAAGCATCAACTAAAGATGCTGCATTAAAATGCTTAAAATTTTCTTCTATAAACGAAGTAATCGGTCCTTTTGTTGTCATTTTGCTAATATGTATGTTAATAATTTATAATATAATTTTGCTGTTACAAAATCTGATGCTGGACTATTTGAGTTAGGTGCTAACTCGACAATATCAAATCCTTTAATATTTCTTTTTTTAGCTAATAATTTCAATAATTTCAATACTGGGTACCACTGTAAGCCGCCTGGCTCTGGCGTACCTGTTGAAGGTAATATTGATGGATCAAAGCAATCTAAATCTATTGTCAAATACACATTTTCACCAATTTTAGATATAACTTCTTCTTGCCAATTATCATTATCTACAATTTCAGATGCCAAGAACATGTTTCCTTTTTGTACAAAAGGCTTTTCAATCGCATCCATACTTCTAATACCAACTTGCACAATATTTAAATTATTTGAAGCCCAATGCATTGCACAAGCATGATTATATTTAGTTCCTCCATACTCTGGTCTCAAATCAGAATGCGCATCAAGTTGTAATATCGTAATATTCTTATCATAATCAGCCATTGCCATTATTGCCCCAATACTTACAGAATGCTCTCCACCTATCATGGTAAACAATTTACCTGCACTTAGAACAGATTTTGTTTTTTCAAATACTACTTCGGCAAGACTTTCAGGAGAACCTTCATGATTTAATATATCTTCTAAATATACTCCATGTTTATACACCTCTGAATCTGACTCTATATCATATAATTCCATATTCTCAGACGCGTCTAAAAAAGCCTCTGGGCCTTTATCGGCGCCTTTTCCCCAAGTTGATGTTTTATCATAAGCTACAGGATACAAAACTACTTTTGAATTTTCGTACACTGAATATTCTTGCGGAATTCCTGCGTATGTTCTTTTATTATTTAATATGAATATCCCAATGTTTTAAGCATTGATTTATAACTTTGTTCTTTCGAAAATAAACGTGTTGTAATTTTTCCGTTCTCGTCTTTATTAATTATTATATGTTTTGGTGCTGGTGTCAAACAATGTTGAATTCCTCCAAATCCTCCTATTGATTCCTGATAAGCCCCAATATTAAAAAAAGCAATATAAAGTCTGTCTTCAGGATCATATTGAGGCAAATAAATTGCGTTTACATGTTGTTCTGAATTATAATAGTCATCACTATCACATGTTACTCCACCTAAAAACACTCTTTCATAATCAAATTCCCATCTATTTATAGGCAGCATAATAAATCGTTTACTTATCGCCCATGAGTCAGGCAAAGTTGTAATAAAACTTGAATCTATCATATTCCATTTTTCTCTATCATTTTGCTGTTTTTGATGCATAACAGAATATATTGCTCCTCCACTTTCTCCAACTGTAAATGTTCCAAACTCTGTGTATAAATCTGGATGCTCTACTCCAGCCATATCACATGCTGTTTTTATTTGATTCACAATTTCATTTGCCATATAGTCATAATCATACTCAAATGTTAAACTATTTTTTATTGGGAATCCTCCTCCGATATTTAAGGAATCTAATGCTGGACAAACTTT
>CAYJBL010000179.1:3806-4076 GCA_964368115.1 uncultured Bacteroidales bacterium | reverse complement strand
AATCGATAAAAAAACTACAAGTAGATCCTATTTATGCGTTAATGAAAGAATATATTGCAATATATAGAACAGATATTCTACCTACTTTTGGAACTTACCAAACGCAATTAGATAGTCTTGATCGTATTTATATGAAAGCACAAATGGAATTTGAACCAAATAGAAGATTTTATCCAGATGCTAACTTCACATTAAGAGTAACATACGGTCAAGTTGATGATTATACTCCTATGGATGGCGTTGAGTATAATTATTTTACAACTTTAGATG
>CAYJBL010000179.1:3425-3778 GCA_964368115.1 uncultured Bacteroidales bacterium | reverse complement strand
TAGCGTTTATTGGAACAAATCATACAACAGGAGGAAACTCAGGAAGTCCAGTAATCAATGCAAATGGTGAATTAATAGGAGTTAATTTTGATAGAAATTGGGAAGGAACAATGAGTGACATTATGTATGATCCAAATATGTGCCGTAATATTACCCTAGACATAAGATATGCATTGTTTGTAGTTGATAAATTAGCAGGAGCAGGGCATTTATTAGAAGAGATGGATATTAGAGAATAATAGCTATTAATAGAAAATTTTAAAAGCAGTTTTGTTATTCTATGACAAAACTGTTTTTGTTATTAATATAAAAAATTTATATTTGCTACTTAATAAAAAATAGTAACACAAATT
>CAYJBL010000179.1:550-3415 GCA_964368115.1 uncultured Bacteroidales bacterium | reverse complement strand
AAGCCCAGAGAGAGTTGCTTTAGAAGCAGAATTGGCAAGAATGAAATCAGAAACAATTGATATTCCAATTATTATTGGCGGTAAAGAGATCAGAACAGGTAATACAGATAAAGTTGTAATGCCAAGTAATCATGGCTGTGTATTAGCAATGTATCACAAGGTTTCAGAAAAAGAAGTTGAAATGGCAATGGAAGCTGCAATGGAAGCTAAAAAACAATGGGAAGAAGTTCCTTACGTGGAAAGAGCTGCTATTATGTTAAGAATTGCAGAATTGTTAGCTACAAAATATAGAGCAACTATCAATGCAGCTACAATGTTAGGGCAAAGTAAAAATATTTATCAAGCAGAAATTGATTCGGCATGCGAGCTTATAGACTTTTTAAGATTAAACTCTCATTTTGCAAGCGAGATATATGCAAATCAACCAAATTCGACAAATGCACATTATAATAGAATGGAGTATAGACCGTTAGAAGGTTTTGTATTTACAGTTTCTCCATTTAATTTTACTGCAATTGCAGGTAATCTTAATCTTTCTCCTGTTTTAATGGGTAATACAACAGTTTGGAAACCAGCAACAACATCTTTGTTGTCGAATTATTATTTAATGAAAATTTTCGAAGAAGCAGGTTTGCCAGCAGGTGTTATCAATTTTATCCCAGGTAGTGGAGGTTTAATTGGTGGAAAAGTTATTAAGAATAAAAATTTAGGCGGTATCCACTTCACAGGTTCAAATGGAACATTTAACACTCTTTGGAGAGGTGTTGCAGAAAACTTACAAAATTATGTATCTTATCCAAAATTAGTTGGAGAAACAGGAGGTAAAGATTTTATTTTTGCACATACTTCGGCATGTCCACAAGCTGTAGCTACAGGAATTGTAGCAGGTGGTTTTGAGTATCAAGGACAAAAATGTTCGGCAGCTTCACGTATTTATCTTCCAAAATCTATGTGGGCAGATATTCAAGAAAGAATGTTTAAATTAATGGATAAAATCGTTATGGGACAATCTGACGATCCAAAAGCATTCTTTAATGCAGTAATTGATGAGGCAGCTTTTGATAGCATAAAAGAATATATCGATTTTGCAAAGTCGGCTAATGATGCAGAAATTATTCGTGGCGGTGTTTGTGACAAATCAAAAGGATACTTTATAGAACCAACAGTTATTTTAACTACAAATCCTCATTTCAAAACTATGGAAGAAGAAATATTTGGCCCAGTAGTTACTATATATCTATATGAAGATGACAAATACGAAGAAACACTTGAATTATGTGATAAAACTTCTATTTATGCTTTAACAGGAGCAGTTTTCTGTAATGATAAATATGCTACTTTGCAGGCATTTAATAAATTGCGTTATGCAGCAGGAAACTTCTATATCAATGATAAACCAACTGGAGCGATGGTAGGATTACAACCTTTCGGTGGTTCAAGAGGTTCTGGAACAAATGATAAAGCAGGTTCGTATTTGAATCTTATTAGATGGACAAATCCACGTACTATCAAAGAAACATTTGTTTCTCCAACTGATATTTTATATGGATATATGAAATAGTCTTGATTGATAAATAAAATAATAAAAAAAAACAGGCTTATGCCTGTTTTTTTTTGTAAAAGACCATCTAAATTTATTCAGATTTAATAAATTTATTTGTATATCTATTACCGTTATTATCAATTATGTTTACAATGTAAATCCCTGATTTTAATTCGGAAAGATTTACTATCTGTTTGTCATATGAAACGCTTAAGCATCTACCATTAATGTCAAAAATCTGAATTTCTTTTACACTAATACCTTCAATAAGTAAATTATTGCTAATCTGGTCAAATATAACAATTGCCAAGTTGTCGGTCGAGTTATTGATATTGGTAGAGCCAATTTCTAGGATTGAGCCAAAAGAACTCCATCCATCTGCGTTTCTGTATGCCTCAACAGTGCCAGCAGGAACCCACAAAGTATCATTAGAAATAGAAGGAATATTAAAGCAAGTGTTGCTTGCTGTAGGTGGAAAATCTGCATGACATATAAAAGAGCTAATGTTTGGACTATAAAAAAATGCCCTTGATCTTATTAAGTTAATTGAGTTGGGTATTATTGCCTGGTCAGTTTTCATTTTAGCGCAATAAATTATTTCAGTTTGTTCTTTGTTAAAAAGAATATTTCCATCTGTACTTAAATGTGGATTCATACCATCAACTTCTATATTAGAAATATTTGTATTTCCTAGTGCTATTTCTCCATAACCACCATGAAAATCTTCTACATTTTTTCCAAATCTAATAGATTTAATATAATGGCAGTTTGGGAAGGCAAGTTCATTAAATGAAGAAAGTGTAAAATGAGTTTTTTTGCTATTGAATACAATTTCTTCAATTTTACTATTACTAAATGCTTCTCCTTGAATTTCATCAAGTGAATCGCTTAGTATTACAACTTTAGATAAGGCTCCGATACATGCAAATTGATTTATAGTTTTGACTGTATTTGGAACACGCAAAGTGTCAATAGTACTAAATAATGCACGAGCATACAATATAGTAGTATCTTTATTGAAAAGCATTGCGTCTTTAGATGAATAATGTTGATTATCTGGATGAACTTCTATGTCGCTGTATACATGTATGTATATTCCAGTGCCAGCAGTAGCAAAGTAAGTATTTATGTATGTAACAGTTTCTGGAATAGTAATTTTTCTAAGTTCAGCATGGGAGTTTACAAAAATATGTTGTATTTCAGTAACAGCACATTTGTAGTTGTTGTAATATACGGTTGATGGGATTATTAAATCTCCGTTATACGTGCCTCCCTCAGTAGGGAATGTAACTTCTACAAGTTCAATGAATTTGTCATATTCC
>CAYJBL010000179.1:0-540 GCA_964368115.1 uncultured Bacteroidales bacterium | reverse complement strand
AAATGATATACTATTCCTCCAATGCCTTCTTGTGTAAAATTATTATTTAAGGTTTGTGAAAATGCAATAGTACTTATCAGTACAATAAAGCAAAGCGAAAGTATTTTTTTCATAATAAATTGTTTTAAGTAGTTTAGTTGAATTTGAAAAATTTATTTGTATGCAAATTTCCATTATTGTCAATAATATTTGCGATGTAAATCCCTGATTTTAATCCAGAAATATTTGCGGCCTGTTTGTTATATGAAACGTTTAAGCATCTACCATTAATGTCAAAAACCTGAATTTTTTTTACACTAATACCTTCAATAAGTAAATTATTGCTAATCTGGTCAAATATTATAATTGCCAAGTCGTCTGTCGAGTTGTTTATATTGGTAGAGCCAATTTCTAAGATTGTGCCAAAAGAACTCCATCCATCTGCGTTTCTGTATGCCTCAACAGTGCCAGTAGGAACCCACAAAGTGTCATTAGAAATAGAAGGAATATTAAAGCATAAATTACTAGTCGTAGGTGGAAAGTCAGCATGGCATATAAAAG
>CAYJBL010000178.1:2125-4122 GCA_964368115.1 uncultured Bacteroidales bacterium | reverse complement strand
AAGCAATTCTTTTCTCAAACGGTCGCCAATTTGACGAGAAGTAACAAATTTACCTTCACGACCGAAAAAAGGAGAATCATTACTTGCAAATAGCATGCTCATTGTAGGTTCGTCTACTTTTATTACTGGAAGAGCTTCTGGATTTTCAAAATCACAAACAGTATCACCAATATCAAAATTTTCAAGACCAAAAATTGCTACAATTTCGCCTGCATGAACAGGTGATTTTGTTTTTTCTTTTGCTAAACCTTCAAATCTGTATAATTCTTTTACTGTTGATTTTTGGAAACTTCCATCTCTTTTTGCAATTGCAACATTGTTTCCAGCTTGAATAGAACCTCTAGTGATTTTACCAATAGCAATACGTCCAATGTATGATGAGTAATCTAAGCTTGTAATTTTCATTTGAAGATTACCTTCTTGAAATTCACTAGGTTGAATAGTATCTATTATTACGTCTAATAGGTGACAAATATCGCTTGTTGGATTTGCATAATCTGGTCCCATCCATGCTTGTTTTGCAGAACCATATACAGTTGGGAAATCTAATTGATCTTCTGTCGCTTCCAATGAAAACATTAAATCAAATACTTTCTCTTGAGCTAATTCAGGGTTGCAATTTGGTTTATCAACTTTATTTACTACTACAATAGGTTTTAATTTTAGCTCTATTGCTTTTTGTAAAACAAATCGTGTTTGTGGCATTGGACCTTCGAAGGCGTCAACAACCAAAAGTACACCATCTGCCATATTTAATACGCGTTCAACTTCTCCGCCAAAATCGGAGTGACCAGGAGTATCAATGATATTTATTTTAACGCCTTTATATCTAACCGAAACATTTTTTGATAAAATTGTAATTCCTCTTTCTCGTTCCAAATCGTTATTATCTAGTATCAATTCTCCAACTTCTTGGTTTTCTCTAAATAAATTCACTTGGTGTAAGATTCTATCAACTAATGTTGTTTTACCGTGGTCGACGTGTGCAATAATTGCAATGTTTAATATTTTTTCCATCTGAAATTTTAAAAGTTTGCAAAAGTAATAAAGTTTTGCGAGATTAATTGTGATTTTACGATTTAATAAATAGATACTTTAGTTAGTGTTAATATATTTATTATCAATATGATAATTTGTGGTTGGCTAATGAATTTTATTTTGTTATTAAATATTTGTTAAAAATATTTCCACAAATTAGTTTTGATAAACAATATAAAGTGAACGCTATGGTACTCCCGTAGATAATACCTACTAAAATATCAGCAGGATAATGTACACCAAGATATATACGAGAGTAGGAGACAATAGCTGCCCAAATTAGAATAAAAATGGTATACCACTTTTTACGAATAAATAGGAGAGTAATTAGAGCTAATCCAAAGCTACTAGATGCATGTCCAGAAAAGAAACCATAAGCACCTCCTTTATATCCATCTACAGTATGAACCAAGTGAGATATTTCTATATCATGGCTAGGTCTACTTCTTTGAATAGATTCTTTTGCAATACTAGAACCTCTGTCTGTTACTGTAAAACACAAAATTGTAAATAATAGCGGTATCCAGAAATGTTTTTTATGAATTTTTACGTACAAATAGATAAATAGAATAACAAATGGAATCCAAAACCAATTTGCAGAAATAGTTTTCATAATAGGGTCTAGCCACTCACAATGTAAGTTGTTTAGAAATAAGAATATTTTTTTGTCTAGTGAATCAATGCTTTCTATCATGAGTTCAGCTTTTTCCAGATTAAATCTTTTAACTTATCTATGTTTTTGTTTGTTACTGATGAGATAAATATAGTTTCTATGTTTTGGGGTATATCTACAGATAGTAGGTCTTGTAATTCTTCATCTATTAAATCAGATTTTGTAATTGCTAGGATTCTATTTTTATCTGTTAATTCTGGATTATACTCTTTGAGCTCTTTAAGTAGAATATCATATTCATCTTTGATGTTTTTTGCATCGGCAGAAATCATGAATAATAATATAG
>CAYJBL010000178.1:0-2115 GCA_964368115.1 uncultured Bacteroidales bacterium | reverse complement strand
TCTTTCTATATGTCGCAAAAATCTATGTCCAAGACCTTTGCCCTGAGCTGCGCCTTCAATGATACCAGGTATATCTGCCATGATAAACGATTTGTAATCGTGGTAAGAAACTATTCCTAAATTAGGTACTAATGTAGTAAATGGATAATCTGCAATCTCAGGCTTTGCTGCAGAAACAACTGAAAGCAAGGTTGATTTTCCTGCATTTGGAAATCCAACAAGGCCAACATCTGCCAATATTTTTAATTCTAATATCACAGCTTCATTAGCACCTTCTATTCCTGGTTGAGCATATTTAGGAGCTCTATTCACAGAAGATTTAAATTCAGTATTACCAAGTCCGCCTTTTCCTCCTTCAAAAAGGATTATTTCTTGGTTATGTTCTGTAAGTTCGCACAAAATATCACCAGTTTCAACATTTTTTGCAATTGTTCCAAGTGGTACTTCAATATAAATATCCTTACCATTTGCACCAGTTTTTAATGCACCACTTCCATTTTGGCCATGTTCTGCAAATATGTGTCTATGATATTTTAAGTGGAGTAGAGTCCATAAGTTTTCATTACCACGTAGAATTATATGACCGCCGCGTCCTCCGTTACCTCCGTCAGGACCTCCGAATTCAACAAATTTTTCTCTGCGAAAGTGAACAGAACCAGCCCCTCCATTTCCTGAGCGACAAAATATTTTTACATAATCTACAAAGTTAGAAGTTGACACCGTTATTATTTTTAGTTAATATTTTTGAGATGCAAATTTACATAATCATTTGTAATAAATATGAATCATGATAAAAAACTCGTGAAATAAAATATAATAGATATATGAGATTGATAGTTTTGTCTTTTTTTGTAATTTTGAGGCAAATTTTAATAAATACATTCATGAAGAAGATAATATTAGTATTACTATTGACAATGGCAAGTATAGCTTATGTCAATGCACAACATCGAGCAATAGGAGGTAGAGTAGGTTATGGATTAGAAGTGTCGTATCAGAAAGAAATGGGTAGTTCAAATATGCTATCTGCAGATGCAGGCTTTCCAGGTTTTAGTGGATTACAAGTAGTTGCTACTTACGATTGGATTATGCCGATAAAATCATGGGAAAATGAAGGTTCTTGGAATTGGTATGCTGGTGTTGGTGGCGGTGCTGGAGTTTGGTTTGCAGGGGCTGTAAATGTCGGTATTGCTGGCCGTATTGGAGTAGAGTATTTATTCGAAGATATTCCTCTACAAATATCATTTGATTATTGTCCTGTAATTGGTCCTTCTATATATTTTGATAGCACTCCACTTGGTTTTAACTCTATGGGAATGACATCTGCAGGTCTTGCAATTAGATATAAATTTTAATAATTAAAATATTAAATAAAAAAATAGTCTGAATATTCAGACTATTTTTTGTGGATATAATCTATTCTAACTATTTTAAAGATGAACTGTATACTTTCAGTTTCTTAGTCCCTAGGCGAACTGATAGCCATTTTGCTAATCGATTATTATTTTCAGGGTCATAACCATCTTCCCAGTTAACAAATAACACTGGTATAGTGTCGTGTTTTAATGAATTGATATCAGTATGAATGGCATTAACTACTGAAAAAGAAATGACGTCAGGGTACAGTGTTTGCATTTCATGTGCTACTTGATCTCTCGCTTCAAACGAGCCATGAGTTTTGCGTAATTCTTCAGTTAATTTTTGTATTTTTATTTCTTTTTCAGATATCGTATTATCCTTTTTTGCTAAGATATCTGCAATAATTCCATTTTGAGCCCCTAAATCAAGAGTTCCACCAGTTTGTTTTATTTCTAGTTTTACTTTTTCTAAGTCAAATTCTATCAATTGATCATTTAAATATTCTACTTGCTGAGGAGTCAGTGCTTTACCAATAAAAGAAATGAATATTTTTGGATTTTTACGATCATATTCTCTCTCAGTATTTACAATCTCCACATCACTATATAATTCATTATCACGAATTGAATTTATATATTTAATTGCTGAATTATTAAAAGATGTTTCTCTGATAACATTTATAGCCATAATAACACTTGGAACAATTATTAGAATAGAAAAAATTGTAATATAGCTCTTAACTCGTTTTTGGCGTTC
>CAYJBL010000177.1:0-4167 GCA_964368115.1 uncultured Bacteroidales bacterium | reverse complement strand
CTGATTCTGAGAATAACAATATTGTAAACGAAACTGCAGATAATGAAAACCAAGGTAGTCTACTCGTTATAGATAATACAAACAAAAATGATATTGCTGATTCTGAGAATAACAATATTGTAAACGAAACTGCAGATAATGAAAACCAAGGTAGTCTACTCGTTATAGATAATACAAACAAAAATGATATTGCTGATTCTGAGAATAACAATATTGTAAACGAAACTGCAGATAATGAAAACCAAGGCAGTTTGCTTATTTTTGAAGATAACGATACTAACCCAATTACAAATAAAAATACACACGCTAACTCTAACAACATTTTCGAGAACAGCGAAAAAAGTTTTTATTCAAGCGAAACTCCTATTCCTGTTATTGATTTACAACAAAATATTGGTTTATATTTCAGAATCCAGATAGGCGCATTTAATAGGCCACTGAGCAATGAAAGAATCAAAGGAATTACACCTTTGTATATAGAAAAGGTTGCTAATAAAAATTTACTTCGCTATGTTGCTGGGTTCTTCAACACTTTCGAGTTAGCAAAAGAGTCTTTGCCTACAATTAAAAACTTAGGATATAAAGATGCGTTTATAGTTGCTTATTACAATGGTGAAAGAATTAATATTTGGGATGCAAGAAAACTTGAACAACAGTTGTCGGTTAGACAAAATAATTTAACCGCAAATGCAGAGCACGACGATAATAATTCCATAAGCATTACAACAGATAATTCTACAATAATTGCCGAGTCGAGCACAATAGATAAATCTTCCGCTGGCACAAGTACAAAAGAAATAAATATAAACACTACAAGTTCTGATATTTCTAAAACATCTGATGCAAATGATATTAGTAAAACGACAGAAACCTTCTTTGCTGTTCAGATTGGGGTGTACGATAAACCTGTTGCATCAAATAGGTTACATAACCTCTCTCCTATTATGTACCACTATTATTCAAATAAATTAGTTCGCCACATTTTTGGTAAATTTGATAATATTGATAGAGCAATAAGTGAGCGCAACATGATTCGCCAACTTGGAATAAAAGATGCTTTTGTTGTAGCATACAGCAGCGGAAAACGCATTAGCGTATCTGAAGCAAATAGACTACTAGTCGAAAAGAATTCTGTCAATATTTCAACTCAAACTATAGACCAAAATTCTAATAAAAATACTCTAAGTACAACTACTGAAGCTAATAATAACATAAGTTCCATAAATGAAGAACAAAACATAATCAAACCAAGGCTTGAATATTTTGTTCAAATTGGAGCATACAAAAATCCTGTAAATTCTACAACTCGCGCTAGATTTGAATCTATTATGGGTTCCGAAATGCTAGTTAGCGTTCAGTCTTCAAATCTTATTATATATAGACTTGGAGCTTTCGACAATATAGAGCAAGCCAGATTAGCTCTCAACAACACAAAAAGCGATGGTATTGAAGATGCGTTTATTGTTGTTTTTATCGATGGCAAACGCAGTAACTTAAATGCAGCAAGAAATTTAACAAATTCATTAAAAACGAACAGATAACTATGTGAATATTAAACTAATTATTAACTACTAAAATAAAATTATTATGAAAAAATTGATTCTCGCTTTCAGCTTATTATTTGTATCACAAATAATATTTTCACAGTCCGCAGATTTCTACTACAACCAAGCTATAGAGTACTGGGAAAATGGAGACCATGAAGAAGCTATTAAATATTTAAAAAACGCATATAAGAACGGAAAAATAGTTGCTGCATTAGATCTTGGAACAATTTACTATAATGGCGAGTACGTAGAACAAAATTATACAGAGGCCGCTATGTGGTATAAAAAGGCTGCCTCATATAACTATGTCTATGGTTATTTATATTATGCTGATTGTTTGTTATTTGGTCATGGTGTAAAGCAAAATGTAAAAAAAGCACGCAGACTACTAAAAAAAATAATCGACTACAGCGTTGATGCTATTTATAGATTATCGTATATTAATTCCGAAATACTAGATAAGCCGTGGTCTGCAGCAGTATGGTTAAAATATTCATCAATAGCCAACCATATCCCATCTCAGGAATTACTTGGGCAGTATTATTTTGAAGGTTATGGTTATAAAAAAGATTACCAAGAAGCAGTATATTGGTGGCAAAAAGCCTTTGAGAATGACAGTCCAAAAGCTGCATTTGCCTTAGGTTTCTGTTATCAAAATGGTTATGGAATAGACATTGACACTAAAAAAGCTATTGAATATTATACTATTGCTGTTGATGCTGGTTTTGCTCCTGCTTATCACAATCTTGCACTTTGCTATCAAGACGGTATTGGTGTTGGAAGAGATATGGAAAAAGCAATTTATTACTACACCGAAGCAGCTACAGCTGACTTTGTCAACTCTCAATATAATCTAGGAAAATGTTATGAAGAAGCTATTGGTGTAAAACCAAACTTAGAAACAGCTCTTTATTGGTACACAAAAGCAGCTCTTCAAGGTCACGAAAAAGCCGAATACGTAACTGGTAAATGGCACTATTTAGGAATTGGCACACCTATTAACTATGAAGAAGCAATAAAATGGCTACTATTAGCAGCAGACAAAAATAATATAGAAGCTATGGAAACTTTAGCAACTTGTTATGAAGAAGGTAAAGGTGTGACAATAAATCAAGATGAAGCGCAAAAATGGCGAGATAAAGCTGAGAATCAAAAATTAATAATCGACACTCTTATTGTTTATAAAGAAGAGCTCGAAAACAGTAAAGGCAGTATAATAATAACAATAAACGATTCAACATCTTCGTTTGAAATTTACAAAAAAAGAAAACATAAAATGATTCTTAAAGATGTTATGCCAATAAGCAAATAATACAAAAATATTTTCTCTTTAACGTATATTTGCTTTTTGCAAAGCTCTATGATATCTTCTAGCATTTTCATTGTGCTGAGATAGATTTTTGGCAAACGAGTGGTAGCCTGAGAAATCTTCTTTTGCACAAAAATATAAATACGAATGCTTTTCATAATTTAAGACTGCGTCAATAGTTACTGTTGCAGGAATACATATTGGACCTGGAGGTAAACCTGCGTAAAGGTATGTATTGTATGGCGAATCGTGCTTTAAATGCTTATTCAAAACTCTTTTCAGTTCAAAATCTCCCACTGCAAAAACAACTGTAGGATCTGCTTGCAATAACATTCCTCTTTTTAAACGATTTATATAAACTCCTGATATCCTTTGCTTCTCATCATTTTTTTGCGTTTCCTTTTCCACAATTGATGCTATTGTACTAATTTGTGATTGACTATAACCTAATTTTGCTGCTTTTTGCTTTCTTTCATTATTCCAAAACGCTTTAAATTCTTTTGCCATTTTCTCTACAAATTCTTCTGCTGTTGTATTCCAATAAAATTCGTACGTATTCGGAATAAACATTGCGGGAAATGTCTGTTTATTAAATCCATATTTTTTAGAAACTTCTGGATCTAACAGTACAGATGCTATCTCCGAAGAGTCAGGCTCAATATAAACTGCAACTTTCCCTGCAAGGGTTTTAAGATCGCGAACGCTAATAAAACTCAATTTTACAGGTTCTTGTTCTCCTATTCTTAATAAATTAACTAGTTCGTTATTACTCATCCCATTTGTTAATTTATATTTTCCAGCCTTTACTTTGGTAAATTTCTTCAAATTAGCAACCTGCTTAAACGATTCTATATCTTTCATACAAGCTAATTTTTCTAAGATATTTAACAGGTCTTCAAAGTTTGCTCCCGTCGGGATAAATAAATAGGTATCATTAGAATTTACAGTAATATTTGAACTATAAATATTGTCGTAATATTTTTTCCCGAATATGGCAACTACTGCTGTTAGTAGTAAAACAACTACCATAATAATTTTGAGCGTTTTTTTATTTTTTTGCATATCTACGTCCTTATTTTTACATTATATTCGCAAAAATATTTTTTTACTTAATATGAAACATATTTTTATTGTAATATTTATCATTATTATCTTAACATCGTCGTGTAGCGATAACAATAGTAGTTGCTTTAAATCTAGCGGCGAGATCACTACGCTATCTACAGACATAGACTTTTATAACAAAATAGTCATTAACAGCAATATAGAACTAATTTTAATAACTGGAGCTAAACACCATATAGAAATTAA
>CAYJBL010000176.1:0-4182 GCA_964368115.1 uncultured Bacteroidales bacterium | reverse complement strand
TTCTGGGTCGAAACCTATTTCTCCATAAACCATAGTCCACGATAGATTATTTACATCCGATTCCCAAGTTACTTCTACCGAAGCATGAGTTTCATCTGCAAAACTAACATTAGCTACAATAGGACAAGATGTTAATGTTGTAAAGCTATAAGGGCCAATAAATGGGCTATTTCCGTTTACTGTACCACAATTAGAACGAATATAAACATCATACTCTGTTAATGCTTCTAAATTTTGGAAAACAAATGTTGAGTCAGGAGCTGCTACCATATTAACTTCTCCTTCAATAGCTGGATTAAAACCAGCTATACCATGTATAATAAGAACGCCTTCTGCTCCTTCCGAACTTTCCCACTCCATTGCTGCTGTGAACGAAGAAATATCAAACATTCTTTCAAATGTTGGTTCGACACATGACTCTAAAGTAGTAAACGAGATAGGACCTATCCATTCGCTATATCCATCCGAACCACCACAATCAGCTCTTAAATAAACATCATACGATGTTTCTGGATCTAAATCTACTAACGATAAGGTAGTTTCTGTTGGTTCATAAATATCACGTATGCCTGTTCCAACCGTATATCCATCAAGACCAACTTCTACTGTCCATACTAATTCCTCATCACCTGCTTCCCAAGCAAGATCTGCTGTATACGCAGTAACATTTGACACTACTAAATTGCTAGGATTTGGACATAGTTCATCATAAACTCTTATGTTATCCAAATACCATCCTGATCTTTCTGCACTTGTATCGCTATCTAATCTAAAACGAATCATTATACTTTGCCCTGCGTAAGCTGATAGTGAAAACTTTTCTTGTTTCCACCAATCATTTGTTGGTGTTTGAGTTCCTGTTCCCCATTGAGAATATGCATCTTCGTCAAAACTTGGTCCCGTTGCGCTGTTATAAGGGTTTGGCACATAATTACCTTCTCCCATATATGCTGATTGCGGCAAAATAGTCCAAGACGTTCCTCCATTTGTAGATACTTCTACATAACAATGATCATAGTTTCCTTCGGTTTTTGCTATATGCCAAAATGTTAATATTGGATTTGCTCCTACAGGGATTGGCATTGCTCCTACTAGTTGCAATATATTTTCATCACTCGATGTGTAAATATTACGGTAACTTTGAGTAGAACCACCATAAGTTATACTTGTATTTACTGCCCAATCTACATTGTTTCCATCTGCATTATCGAAAAATGAAATATCATCTTCAAAATCCTCAAACAATGGGAAAGTTACCACTGGCGTGTTACTTATTGTTAATGTTGCTTGTGTCGATTTTATCGATGTCCATTCATTTTCTGCTTCTGCAGTAAATCCTGTTGCTACATCAGCCACTACCTCGAATGTAATACTGTAAACAGCTTCTGCATCAATTCCAGATATTTGGAATGTCATTCCATAACTAGCTAATGCATTTAATAATAAGTCGCGAGAATAATTATCTGGATTATCTAAGCTAAATAACCATAAATTTTCTGTTGGCACTGTTATAGGATAAGCTCCAAATGGTGTTGATCCTAACATTACGTTGATTTGTGTTCCTGCTGGTAAGGCTGGAGTAGAATTTATTTGAACATCCCATTGCCAATTTGCTGGGAAATGTTCCATAAATGTTGGAAAATTCAACGCTACATCCATACTTGCAGTTGCTGCAGTTGTTGCAACCAATGCATCTGGCGTAACACTTAGTGTTGTATTTTCTTGCGCATGCACAATTGCTGCTGCTCTTTCGTCTGTTACATCCTCAAAAGCAATATCATCTACCATTATGGTTGATGTTCCTGCTACTGCTGTAAATTGCGACGAAACAAGCATTGTTACTCTTGCACTAACTGCGGTCGCTGGGACTAATAATTGATTGTGTTTAAAACCAAAATTTGTCCATACGTTTCCTGTTACTGGGTTAAATTCTGTAAACCCTGTAGTTAGTGCATCGCCTACTTGTGCTCCTCCAGCATCTAACCATACTAATTCAGAAAATCTGAAAATCATTTGGTCATCGTTGGATTTCACCATTGCAGATAAATTGTAGTAATTTCCTGCTGTTAATCCTGCAATTTCTTGCTGCAACTGAATCGAGGAATTTGGTACCCAAGCACCACTCTGATTCACTAATAAAGCATAACCCACATCGTTATACCCACTTCCATCACTAGACTGTTCTAAACTCAATCCTGTTCCCGAACTTGTTACTGTCCATGAATCAGGAGAACTTCCAGTCCACAATTCAAAATCACCATTCGTTAAGGTTTGGGAGTTTACCGTACTCGCAAACATAAACAGAAATAATGATAGAATTGCTCCTAAAAAAAGTTTTGTCTTTCTCATAACTTCTAATTTTGTTTAACATACATTTATTTACATTGCTTTTTGTAAAAAAAATCACAAAAAGCATTGCCAAATATAATAAAAAATATATTAAACATCAAAATTCTTTAATCTTTTTTCAGATAAAGACAATTTACTTTTAATAAAAAAATAACAGAAGATTAAAATAAGATTAGATAGTAAGCGATATAAATAGTTAGCAATAGAACGCCTTTATACAGATTTATTATTGGCTTTTTCAACGGCAATAAGAATAATCCTAAAATTAATACGAGCCCTACTAAAAAATAAATATCAAATTGCATAACCGAAGGATTTATTTTGAGTGGACTAATCACCGAACATACTCCTCCAATCATCAAAATATTAAAAATATTTGAACCGATTATATTTCCAGCCGAGATATCCACTTGTTTTTTCAGTGATGCGATGATCGAAGTTGTTAGCTCAGGAATACTTGTTCCAAATGCAATTACTGTGGTTGAAATCACACGTTCACTCACATTCAGAGCTTTTGCAATATTTGATGCTCCAGTAACCATCATATCCGACCCAAAAACCAAGCCTGTGCAACTTGCTATAACGACAATTATTGCAATGACAGGTTTCATTTGTTTATCGGTGTTTGAATCTATGTCATTATTTTGATTCGAAATAGTTTTTTTTGCCTGCCTTATTATAATTAATATGTATGCAATCATTACCACAAGCATAATTGCCCCTTCCAATCTGTTTATTTGTAAATCAAAAATAAAGCACACAAACAAAGCTGTAGCAATAAACAACATTGGAAAATCTAATCTCACAGTTGATTTTTGAATTGGAATTGAAATAATTAGGGCCGATATTGCTAAAATAAGTCCGATGTTTGCAATGTTACTCCCTATTATATTTCCTACTGCAATATCTGGCGAACCTCCAATGGTTGCGCTCAAACTCACAAATAATTCGGGTGCCGATGTCCCAACTGAGATAATCGTTACTCCCACTATTATTTTCGGGATATTAAAGCGAGTTGCAATTGCAATTCCAGCCCTTACAAGCCAGTCTCCTGAAATTAGCAGCAACGCAAATCCTAATATTAATAATAAGTAATCCATAATAAATGGCAAATATAATACACTAGCCGGACTTATTAAATTATTAGTACCCGATAAAGTATTATTTATGCTTTTTGATTTTCACTCGTGCCGTTTTTGCGAGAAGCGTTGCGACGGGACAATCCCTGATACGCACTCTATACATCTACTGTAAAAAAATAGCGTAAGTTTAAATTTATGCCACTTATTACGCATTGTAATATATATCCTCAAAACTCTCGGAATAATACTTAACTTTACGCCCGATTATGTTAAAGTATCTATACATTATTATTGGAGTATTGTTTCTACTTATTGCTACAATAGGAATTGTAGTTCCAGGCTTACCTACAACTCCATTTTTATTGATTACCGCTTGGTTCTTTGTTAAGTCATCAGACAAATTATACAATAAACTAGTCCAAAACAAAATATTCGGAAGATACATAAACACTTATCGAAAGAACAAAGGAATACACCTAAGAACAAAAATATATTCGATTTGCATTATGTGGATCATGGTTAGCTTTTCGATTTATTTTTTTAACTTTAGCACAATAGAAAAACTAATCATAGCTTGTTGCGGACTAATTGGAACAATTGTTATGGGATTTATAATAAAAACTATCAGAATAAATTAACATTTAAAACTATGGATATAGAAGTCACAATAAAACAATTTCTTAACGAATTTCATAAATCAATTCAAGCAAATACGTTTTGCAAGCTGGTATTATCAGCACATTATGGCAAA
>CAYJBL010000175.1:0-4184 GCA_964368115.1 uncultured Bacteroidales bacterium | reverse complement strand
AACCTGTCACAAAATAGTATATAAAAAATCGTTTTTGCCCCCAGGTATCTTCTAGTATTTTTCCAAACATGTATAACGAAAACATATTAAAGAATAGGTGCCAAATATCTCCATGTAGAAACATATGACTAATTAGTTGAATTGGTTTGAAGAAATCAGATTCAAAACTGTAAATAGCGAGAATTTGTTTTATTTCAGGGAAAATTGCGCTAATAATAAATAGAGCAACATTAATAATCAAAAGTGTTTTTACGACAATTGGTAAGTCAAGTAGGCCTTTTCGCTGGAAGAACATAATTTTAGTTTAATTTTTTTTCTATTTCGTTAATACTAATTATTTCTAATATTTTTTTTCCTTCTATAGTGTAATTTTGATTAGAGCATGTCATAAGACGGAAAAAAATATCTTGCATTTCTTTTTCGTGAAGCAGTTTGCCTGTTTTAATAGCAGCTGCCTTTGCAAGTGAATGAGCAATTTTCTCATATAGAACCATATTCGCATTTCCAGAAACTTCACTTAAAACATTTATCAAATTTTGTAATATCTCTTTGATATCGTGATTTAACAAATCGGCAGGAACACCTTTTATTTCAAATTTATTTTGCCCTTTTAGTAAAATTTCAAATCCAATATTGTTTAGCTCAGTCAATATTTCAATAAGTACAGCTCTTTCTTCTGATGAGGGTTCTATTTCTATAGGAAATAAAGACCTTTGGGTAACACCTTTTCTTGTTTCTAAAATAGACATGTATTTTTCAAATAGAATTCTTTGATGGGCTCTATTCTGATTAATGATTATTAATCCAGATTTCCCAGAAGTAAGAATGTATTTTGTTTTTAATTGAAAAAATATATTTTTATTTTCAATCTCAATATCATTATTATCGAAAATATTATTTTTCTCTATTGTATTATTTTCTTCTGGAATAAAGAAATCATCAGGTGTTTTGTTAGTATTTGTTTGATATACTTGCTGCCAATCTTTGGGCGGTTTGTTTGTTTGATTATTGTAAGTGCTTTGTGGCTTAAAAGGATTATAATTAGGATTGATATTTATTGTTGGGGGTTTAATTACAGTATCAGAAGTTAAGTGCATATCTCGAGTAAAATTATCTTCAAAGTCTAAGCTAGGGATAATGTTGAATTTGCCTAAAGATTCTTTTACACTGGCATTTAGTATTTGAAATATTGCATGTTCATCTTCAAATTTTATCTCAGTTTTTGTTGGATGTATATTGATATCAATATTTGCAGGGTTTACTTTAAAGTATATAAAATAAGATGGATACTCGCCTTCTTTTATTAATTTTTCATATGCCATTGAAATTGCTTTTCGAAAATAAGCATGGTTCATGTATCTATTGTTTGCAAAAAAGAATTGTTCGCTATGGACTTTTTTTGCTCTTTCTGGCTTAGTGATATAGCCATGAATTTCAACAATAGAGGTTTCGGTATTAATCGAAATCATGCTTTGGTTAATGTTCTTTCCAAAAACGCTAACTATTCTTTGGCGTAAATTTTCGGGTTTAAGCTGAAAAATTGTATCGTCGTCAGAAATAAAACTAAAACCAATCTCAGGATTTGTAAGAATAATTCGATGAAGTTCGGTTAATATATGTTTGTATTCTATTCTATTTGTTTTTAGAAATTTACGACGAGCAGGTATATTGAAAAATAAGTTCTTAATAATAAAATTTGTTCCATTTGGGCATGAAATATTTTCTTGATTTTTTATTTCCGAACCTGCAATATTTATTTTAGTTCCAATTTCGTTGTTGTGTAATTTTGTCCTTAATTCGACTTCAGCAACAGCAGCAATAGAAGCTAGTGCTTCGCCACGAAAACCCATACTAGTTAGGGCAAATAAATCGTCTGCTTTAGTAATTTTTGATGTTGCGTGTCTTTCAAAAGCCATTCTGGCATCTGTCTCAGACATTCCAGAGCCGTTATCAATAATTTGAATTAAGGTTTTTCCAGAATCTTTAATTATTACTTGTATGCTATTTGCTCCAGCGTCAATAGCATTTTCTACTAGTTCCTTAACAACAGAGGCTGGACGTTGAATTACTTCTCCAGCAGCAATCTGGTTTGCAACAGAATCTGATAATAATTTAATTTTATCTGGCATTGTCTAATAAAAAATTAATAAGAGGACTTAGGTCAACCATTAAGATGATGTATGCAGCAAAGAATAATATTGCAGTAAAAATAAATATTCTTGTAACAGAACTTCTTTTGCTAAATGAAGTTCGAGACATTTTAGGTTTAAAACTTCCCTTTATTGTACTTCCAGGCTTAGCATCATTATGTAATTCTTCGATTGGTGCTTTGCCCAAATTTTCGCGTAATTTATTTAGTTGTTGTTTTCGTGCCTCTTCTTCTGGGTTGTAAAACCTTGGTTTGTAATCGAAAACATTATATTGAGGTAGTTTGAAAAATCGTCCTATGCCCATGTTGTATTTATTTGTGCAAAAATAAGTTTTTTGTGAGAGTTTTATTTAATTTATTTACGTTTTGTAATAAATTTTAATGTATTCTCTAAAAATATATTTAGTTCTGGAGAAACTTTAAAAATACTCACTAGAGATGTAAAAATTATTACAATAATACAACTTCTAACGATAGAATCTATAAATATATTGTTGAATTGAGGTATCAACGAACTAACAATATAGACAGCGATTCCGATAGTAATTATAATAATATATTTTATATTAAATGGCTGAAAATTAAATTTTTTCCATATGTATGTAAGTCTGGCGATTGAATATAATAAAAATGCTAATGCATACGAAATGCCAGCTCCTGTAATGCCATATTTTGGAAGAAAAATATAGTATGAGCCAATTAGTACGATTAAAAATAAGACCATTATTACTGTGTACTGTCTATAGAAATTGCTGAATTGAATTATCTCACCGCTTACACTTGCAATTGCTTGCATTAAATTTGCTATTGATATAAAAAGAATTACATATTTTCCAGATTCAAATTCTGTCGGAAGAAATGCAATTATATTATCAATATTACACCATATTATTAAAAATAGAAATACAGAAACTATAGTTGAAGATAGTGTACTTTTTTTGTATATTTGATAAATAGAATCGTAGTCTCCCGATTTTAAATTTTCAGCAATAATTGAACTGCTAATTCTCGTCAAAGGTCTAATAGGTAGGGATATAATAGCCCCAAAAGAAAAGCAAGTTGCATAAACTCCTGTTGCACTGAGAGAGCAAAAAAGATTTACAAAATATTTGTCAATATTTAGAATTGCAATACCGCAAAAACTGGCAACTAAGCCAAAACTTGCAACGCTAAATATTTGTTTTCTTAGTTCGGGTGTTAATATTTTAAACGACGGCATTAGCGAAAATTCACCTTTATAGATAAGTAAAATCGTAAATAGAATTATTGGTGAGCCATAACTGATCACATAGTAGATAATAAAAGAATGAAAATCGAAAACATTTAAGTAATATAAAGCAATCCCAACTAGATTTAAGAACTTTACGAAAAAATCTTTGGCAAATATTCCAAATGAAGCATTAAATAATGATCTGGTGTAGGTGTCTAAAAGAAATTGGAAGATTGAAATAAATATCAAAGGAAGAAGTAAGAAGATATATTTGCTTAGTAATATAGAATTGTCAGAATTGCTAGCAATATATAAATCTTTTCCAAGAAAGAAAATTATCGAACATATTATCAGTCCGATACTTCCTGCAGATAGCAGTAAGAATAAGAATCCGTTGTGCTTATTCTGGTGATTTCTAAAATATGGAAATAATCTAACAGTTACGTTGGTAAACCCTAAACTTCCAAATTGACCTAGAATTACTGATATAGAAACTAACAAACTTAATAGTCCAATTTCGTCAGTTGAGAATATCTGAGGCATAAAAAGTACAACATTGACGAAGCCAATAATTATACTTAGATACAAGTATACCGTCCCTTTGATTGTTTGCCGTGCAATAAGTCCCATTGTGCTAAAAGAGTAATCTTTTTTTTGATTTGAAAGAGTTTATATCTAGCTCAAAAACACATGTGATATCATTTGCTATTTTTAGTTTAGATTTAATTTCGTTTGTGATATGTGAGTTAACATCCTCGTATATTAGAATGAAAAAATCGAATTGTTTGAATTCACTAATTAATGAAACGCCGTTTCTTTTATTAG
>CAYJBL010000174.1:0-4194 GCA_964368115.1 uncultured Bacteroidales bacterium | reverse complement strand
AACAAGATTTACAAGTTCATTTATTTTATTATCACTGTCTTTTATTTTGTCCTTTATGAATGGATGTCGAATGATATTAAAAACATCTTTATAGTAAAATTCTTTGGCTCTGCAATTTTTTTGCAATGAAATAAGAGAAAGAACGAAATTTGCAGATAATGACGTTTTTACTGGAAAGCCCATGCTTATATTATATGGCTCAAATTCACTAGGAATTGAATACATCAGTGGAATGAGAATTTCTTCGTCACCTAAAATAATAGCTGTTTTTTCATGATTATAATCACTCTCTTTTTTCCAATTTGTAAGAATATCGGCAATCAGTTTTGTTTGCGAAATAGGAGAGGGTAGTGTTACGATTTCAATGTTTTTACTATTATTTATTATTCCATCAACTATTGGCAAATTATGATACTGAGGATATTTTTTGATGTTTTCGCGTACAAATAGCCCTGCTTCTTGATATTTGTCCTCTACATAATAATTATCAATATCCCATAAAAAGTGAGTTGTTGATTTGTTTTTTAGGAAGTTAAATAATTCTTTTTCACAATTATTTAAGGCATTGAACCCGACAATTAGATGAGTCTTAAATTCAATTTTGTAATTGTTTATTTTATCAATAAAATCGCGGTATATCATACCTTGGTACGCAATATTATTTTTATATAAATCTTCTTTAAATGAAGAGTATATGTCAAACATTGCGTTCCATAATTTTAAGAAATATTCTTTATGCTCGGAACTTGTAGCTTCGTTGATATTAGTCCAAAATTTCTTGGCAATTTCTAAAACCTCCACTTCATATCCGTTGAATTGAGAATCAATTGTGTTTATGTCTTTTATCGTGTCGAAAAGCTTTTGTGCATCAACTAAATATTTGTCAATATCGTCAAAATCGTTTAGAATAATTTCACCCCAATAATAGAAATCATCGATACTTTCGCTAGATTTTGTGTGTTCTATAAAAGTTTTATATAGTTTGTATATAAGCTTTAAGTTTTCTGCTTCGGTTAGTTTAGTCTTGCTATAAAAAATATCTTTTATACTAACAATAGATGGTAACCAAATAGTCTTAGTTGTCTGTGATTTTAAAGACCTTATTAAATATGCTTTTGTTCGATTATTGGGAACGATTATTTGTATTTCTCGTAAATCTTCAAAATCATTTAATATTATATTAGCTACTTGGTTTATGAATGTATGCATTTGTAGAAAATTTTTAAAGAATAATATTTTTTAAATTTTATGATTCATGATTGTTTTGTAATCCCTTATTCAATAAAAAAAGATCAGCTAAAGCAATTGCAGCAATCGACTCAGCAATAACGGGAACTCTGAGAGCAATGCAAGCGTCGTGGCGACCTTTTATTTCAAATACCTCGGGTTTATTCGTGTTGAAATTATAGCTGGTTTGTTGTTTTGCAATGCTAGAAGTCGGCTTGATGTGAAGTCTAAAAATAATTTGATTTCCATTAGAAATACCGCCATTTATTCCTCCAGAATTGTTTGTTTTTGTTCTGCCATTTGAATCAATAAAAATATCGTTGTGCTCGGATCCAGTCATGCTAGAAGAACCTGTTCCTGAGCCAAATTCAATTGCTTTTACTCCAGGAATGGCAAATGCCAAATGTGAGATTGCAGACTCTATGCTATAAAAAAAAGGTTCACCAAGGCCAATCGGAACATTATCTATTGCACATTCAACAATTCCACCTATACTATCTTTATTTTGGATTGTATTTTGAATCGCATTATTGATATCCTTTTTGCCACCAGCACTTAATACAGATGCAGAAAATTTAATTTTATTTAGAATTTTTTTTGCTATAACTCCTGCAGCAACAATTCCTAGAGTAAGTCGTCCAGAAAAATGCCCTCCTCCTAGAGGATTATTGAAATTATTGAATTTACGATTTGCAACAAAATCTGCGTGGCCAGGGCGGTGAAAACCTTCAAATTGATAATCGTCGCTATTAGTATTTTGATTTTCAAAAGCAATCATAATAGGAGAACCAGATGTGAAATTGTTGTAAACACCACTTTTAATAATAGGTACGTCAGGCTCAATGCGTCCACTAGTGCCTAGTAAACCAGTCTTTCTGCGTTCTAAATCAGAATAAAAATCATGTTCGTTAAATGGGATGCCAGCAGGGCAACCATCTATAAGTATGCCAAGTTCAGCTCCATGTGATTCTCCGTAAATATTGATTTTAAAAATCTGACCAAAAGTATTCATGTTATTCTTTAATTAATACTAGTAAAATAAATTTGGCTCTAAATATATAGGTTTTATTTGGTAGTTTATAAATATTATCTAATTTTGTAATGTTATGAGCTAATCGCAAAAGCGATAAAAAAGTAGTATTAATTGAAAAACAAATTGTTATGAAAAAAACATTAATTTTATTCGCAATTTTATTTTTTGTTTCATCTCAACTTTTTGGGCAGATGAGCACAGCTAATCTTAGCATTGAACAAAAAATTAAAACAAATTTTACCTCGCAAAAAATCACAAAGTCTTTTAATAGTGTAAAACTAGAGTCAAATTCTGATCAAAACAGTAGACTAATTTTAGGGCTTTTATTAGGTGTAAACATGTACAACGCTGGTGATGGAGCTTCATTAGGACTGTCTCTTGGGTATGTGAAAAAGTATGGAGGCTATATTAAATTTAGAGGAAATACTGGCGTCACGAATAATAATATTTTAGGTGAATTAAAAGATGAAACGACCTTAACAAACCTAACTGGAGGAAAAAGTGTAGGTGAATATTATCTTGTTGCTGGTGGAATGCTTGGATTTACAAATAATTTTTATTCTTATGCTGGTTTAGGTTATGGGTCTCGTTCGTTTTTAGCTGAAACAGAAGCTGATAAATATTATAAATTAACAGATTATTCGACAACTGGATTAGTGGCAGATTTAGGGATCATGTATGCATTTAAAAACAACTTTGCTCTTTCATTAGGAGTAAATGCTCTTTTTGGATCCAATGTTTATGTAATTACTGAATTCGGTTTTAATTTCACATTTTAAAATTTTACGTTATGAAAAATATTATAAAAATATGCATATTAGCATTAGTAGGTGTAGTTGTATTTAGTTCTTGTGTAAAAGACCCAGATTTGAAGGGACTTGCAAATGTTCCAGACGATAATGATTCAACTCTAGTGTATACAGTAAATGATAGTATTAGTTTTGATATGATAAGATTGAATAAATCGGTTTTTAATATGGGAAGTAAAAGTAGTGATGCAACAGAAGATGAAAAGCCTTCGCACATGGTTACTCTAGCAGCTTTTTATATAGCAAAATATGAAGTTACTGAAAAATTATGGATGGCAGTAATGGGCGAGAACCCAAGTTATAATAAATTAGGAGATAATTATCCTGTAGAGAATGTTTCTTGGGATGAATGTCAAAATTTTATAGATTCATTAAACATGAAATTGGCTTCACAATTAAAAAGTGTAAAATTTGCAATGCCAACCGAAGCACAATGGGAATATGCTGCTCGTGGTGGAGTAAAAACAAAAGTATATAAATATGCAGGAAGTGATATTGTAAGTGATGTAGCTCAATATGGTTTATTAGGAAAACGAGCAGTTGGATTGAAAGCTCCAAATGAATTAGGTATTCACGATATGAGTGGAAATGTATGGGAATGGTGTCAAGATTGGTATGGCGAATATGAAGAAACATTTCAGACAAATCCAACAGGGCCAACTACCGGTACTGATCGTGTACGAAGAGGAGGGAGTTGGAATAATCAACCAGTTGATTGTAGAACAACAAACAGAGATTGGTATGATCCTGATTTAAAAAGCGGAATTTCAGGACTAAGATTAGTTCTTGTCTATGAATAAATTTGAATATTAAGTATGAATTCTTACCCTAATTTTTTCAAAGAAAGTAAATCATCGAAAAAATTAGGGTAAGATTTTTTTACAACGTTTGTATCGTCAATTTCACAATCTTCATCAATCTGAAGAGCTAGTACTCCGAGTGCCATAGCAATACGATGATCATTGTGTGTATTGAATTTCGTTGGTAAAATATTTTTACATGGATTCACTTTAATAATATCTCCAATAACTTCTATAGTAATACCAGCTTTTACCAATTCTTTCTTAAGAACTTCTGCTCTTGAACTTTCTTTGTTTATTAATCGTTCTGCTCCTTTAATTGTAG
>CAYJBL010000173.1:0-4240 GCA_964368115.1 uncultured Bacteroidales bacterium | reverse complement strand
ATACAAAAATATTTTTGCTGTAGATGTTTTAGAATAAAAAATAGATTATAATTAACAAAAAACATATAAAAATATGAACCGAACATGAAAAATACTCATTGTACATTACGCCAAAGACAATGATATTTTTCATCGAGAGTACCATCTGACCGATAAAATAGAAATAAAATAAATAACAGATGAAAATAAAAAGTAAAATAATAATAGTAGGCTTGATGCTATGTGCATTCGCATTTGTAAGTGTAGGATGTAAGAAATCGAAAAATGGGATTGATGAAAATTTAATTGAAAGAGGGTATTTTGTGTATTATGGAAAATATGGTGCCGTTTTTATTTCGGAAAAATACAAAAATGAATACGAAGAAGGAAACTTAAATATATGGCAAGAAAGGCATTTTGATAGGAGTGAAGTTCCATTACGATTCAGAAAAAAAGAAAAAGAATTTTATGTCGAAATATTCTATATGCCAGAAAGTGACATCCTTCCACCCTTTACTGATTATGAAATAAAATACATAAAAGAGATAGAATAATGAAATCGATATCAAATTATTTACAAACTATATGTAATTGTAATAATAAGTTTATATAGTTATACTACAGTAAAATATAGATATACAAAAATATTTTTGCTGTAGATGTTTTAGAATAAAAAATAGATTATAATTAACAAAAAACAAATAAAAATATGAAAAAAAATATGTATATCATACCAATATTACTTGGTATACTAATGGCGACAACTACGAAGTCGCAAGAAAATCAAAACTATTATTTTTCTTCGGGAGAAAGGCATTATTTTTATGATGATTCTACTTCGATAAACATAGTAGTAAGAAATATGTCGAATTATTCGATTATTGTTTCACGATTACAAACACTATTTAATTCTCCAAACGATGAGGTATTGCATGGTATTACATATATTACAAAAATGAAACTAGAGTCAAAAATAAGATAATAACTTTGTTTATGAGTTCGATATATGAATTAGTTTATTCATATTAAAGCTACCCTAAATAATTTTTAAGGTAGATTTTTTTATTTATAATATACTACATTTGCGGCATGGAAATAATTGTAGAGCAAATATTGATGCTTACCATTATGGTTGTGGTTGGGATACTATCAAGTAGATTTAAACTTTTAACTCACAATGTTGCAGATGTTATTGTTAAAGTAATAACTAAACTCACATTACCACTTCTTATTTTTACAACATTTGCAGGAATAGAAATAAATTTAAGCGAAATATCGAATTTATTATATATTTTTTTCTCGTCCTTTTTTACTGTTCTAGTAGCTTTTGTTTTAAGTCGATTCTCAGGAAAAATACTGAAACTCGACAAGGAGAATAAAGCTTTACATAGCGTACATACGATGTTTGGGAATGTAGTGTTTTTAGGTTTTCCTCTTTTAAATTCTCTTTTCCCCGACGGACGAGGTTTAATGTATGCAACAATTTTTCAGCTCGGGCACGATGCGTTAATGTGGACATGGGGAATTTTTACCTTAAATAGTGCTGCAAAACAAAAATCATCTAAAAATTGGAAACACCTAATAAATCCAAATACAGTGGCTTTTCTTGTTGGACTGATTTTTATGATAAGCAATCTAAATCTTCCAAAATTAGTGTTTAAACCATTGTATGATATTGGGCATACAACAATATACCTTTCTATGATATATATCGGATTGATATTGGCAAGCGTTCGTTTTAGTTCTCTAATATCTAGCGTACGGGTATATTTACTAAGTTTGAACAAACTCATATTGACACCGATTATTATCCTTTTTATTTATTTAATATTGTCAAATTTTGGCTTAAAAATTTCTTCAGAAGCAGTGAGTGTTGTTGCATTACAAGCTGCAATGCCTTGTATGATAATAATATCTGTTTTGGCAAAAGAAATGGGATTAAATGCAAAACAAGCAATCGAAAATATATTTGTAACATCGGTGCTGTCTATAATTAGTTTGCCTTTTATTTATTGGTTAACTCAAAAAATGATAGAATATTGTAGTTAGAATGCGATGTATTTATCGTTCTAATTCTTCAAATGCCAATCGTAGGTGCGGCAAGCTACATAGTATTATAGCTCAAATAAGATTTTACAAGCGGTTTATATATTTGTGGAAAATGTGTAATAACTTATTTTTATAAATATAAATATAGTATATATCTTTGGGCAAATTAAAAAAACAGACAGATGAAATTTGGAGTAATAATTTTCCCAGGTTCAAATTGTGACCACGATATGGTATATGTGTTGAGAGATATACTTAAACAAGAAGTTGTAGAACTTTGGCATAAAGATACAGATTTACAAAATTGCGATGCAATAATAGTTCCAGGCGGATTCTCGTATGGCGATTATCTTCGCTCTGGCGCAATAGCAAAATTTTCGCCAATCATGGCAGAGATAATAAAATTTGCAGATAATGGTGGCTTTGTTTTTGGAGTTTGTAACGGATTTCAAATTTTGTGTGAAGCTGGATTACTTCCAGGTGCTTTATTGCATAATATCAATCAAAAATTTATTTGTAAAAATCAGTATATCAAATCAGAAAATGTAGATTCTGCTATAACAAAATATATTCCTAAAGGAAAAGCATTGAAAATTCCTATTGCTCACGGTGAAGGTAGATATTTTGCCCCAGAAGAAACAATTGCCGAAATGGTTCAAAATGGACAAATTATCTGGAGATATTGCGACGAGAATGGAGACTTATCTGAAAAAGATAATCCAAATGGTTCGATAATGAATATTGCTGGCGTTTGCAATGCAGGAAAAAATGTTTTTGGAATGATGCCACACCCAGAACGTGCATCGGATCATGAACTAGGAAATACAGATGGGCTGCATATTATGACATCGATTGTTGTGCACCTTTCAGAACAAAATGTAGACGCTTTATCGGCAGAGTTAGCAGAATAATTTATTGATATGGAAAATCTTCCTTTAGTTCAAAATGCCAACTTAAAAGGCAAAATTGTTCTGGTTCGTGTAGATCACAACGTAGTAAAATCAGGTGTTATTCACGACCCATACAGAATAGATGCAACAATAGGAACACTATTTCATATTTTGGCTAAAGGTGGAAAACTAATATTAATGTCGCATGTTGGACGACCAAAAGATAAAAAAACAGGTCAGATAACAATTAGCGAAAAAACTTCGGTTCAAGCTATTGTAGATTATTTAAGTAATAAGTTGCATATAAATATCGAAATTCCTGAATTCCACTCTCACAACACACAAGGATATTTAGGAATAGAAACAAATGTAAATCACAGTATTAAGAAATTACATAATAACGAAATAGATGCTATTTATTTACCAAATACACGTTGGTTTGTAGGCGAAGAATCTAAAAACGAAGATGAAAGAGATAGATTTGCAAATCAATTGGCAGGTCTGGCAGATGTATTTGTAAACGACGCTTTCGGAAGTTGGCAAGCACACGCCTCTACTGTTGGTGTAAATAAATACTTACCTTCGTATGCAGGTTTCTTAATGCAAAAAGAAATCAAAAACTTACAACGAATATTTGATGCAGAAAACCCTTTTGTCGCTGTCGTTGCAGGAAGCAAATTCGATACAAAAATAGAATCAATGTATGCTTTGCTTAAAAAAGCCGATTATCTAGTACTTGGTGGTGTGATGTATAATGCTTATATGTGTGCGAAATACGGAATTTCAATAAAAGGAGTAGAGGATACAGATAAAGAAGCCGCACAAAAATTTATTGACTTTGCTAGCAATTTCCCAAATAAAATCATCGAACTACCATACATTATTGAATCAGATGTTTTTGCCGCTAAAGAAGATAATAAATATCGAATACGTAATATTCGAGATCTGAAAATAGGCGAAAAGCTGAACTATATTTTAGATATTGCTCCAGAATCTTTCGAAGATGCTTATGTAAAACAGATATTCTTATCAGCAAAAACAATATTTGTAAATGCTGTGATTAACACCTTATTTCAACGAAGGGACTATAGCTTTAGATACTTTAATAGATAACAATATAGATGCTGTAAAACTTTATGGTGGAGGCGATACAATGCAAGAGCTAAAGCGTCTTTTGCCTGGTTTATATATTATGGCTTTGGATAATCCAAAATATTATATTTTTACTGGCGGAGGTGCTGTTTTAAAGGCTATTGAACAAGGTAGCTGTACAGGAATTGCACCTATCAAAGAATTGATAAAGTAGATATAATATAGTATAT
>CAYJBL010000172.1:0-4268 GCA_964368115.1 uncultured Bacteroidales bacterium | reverse complement strand
CGCCATCTTCTGCTGTTACTACATAAACTACCGACGAACTAAAATCATTTGCTGTTACGCCTGATTCTTGTGTTGCTCCTGCGATTGCTACAGTTGCGCCTTCTGATAAAGTAAATTCTGCTACTAAATTTGTTAAATCTGTTCCGTTTACTACTTCTAGTGCTATTGTTTTTGCGGCTGCATCTATTACTGCTGATGTATTTTCTAATACTCCAAATGTATAAGTTAAGATATCTGTTGCATCGCTTGGCTCTTCTGTTACTGTTACTGTCCAATCTTCTGTGGTTACGCCATCTTCTGCTGTTACTGTGTAAACTATTGACGAACTAAAATCATTTGCTGTAACGCCTGATTCTTGAGTTGTTCCTGCGATTGCTACAGTTGCGCCTTCTGACAATGTAAACTCTGCTACTAAACTTGTTAAATCTGTACCATTTACTACTTCTAAAGCAACTGTTTTTGCTGCTGCGTCTATTACTGCTGCTGTATTGTCTAATGCACCAAATGTATAAGTTAAGATATCTGTTGCATCGCTTGGCTCTTCTGTTACTGTTACTGTCCAATCTTCTGTTGTTACGCCATCTTCTGCTGTTACTGTGTAAACTATTGATGAACTAAAATCGTTTGCTGTTACTCCAGACTCTTGTGTTGCTCCAGCGATTGCTGCTGTTGCTCCTTCTGACAATGTAAATTCTGCTACTAAATTTGTTAATTCTGTTCCGTTTACTACTTCTAGTGCTATAGTTTTTGCTGCTGCGTCTATTTCTGCTGCTGTATTATCTAACGCTCCAAATGTATAAGTTAAGATATCTGTTGCATCGCTTGGCTCTTCTGTTACTGTTACTGTCCAATCTTCTGTGGTTACGCCATCTTCCGCGGTTATTGTGTAAACTATCGCCGAACTAAAATCGTTTGCTGTTACTCCTGACTCTTGAGTTGTTCCAGCGATTGCTGCTGTTGCTCCTTCTGATAAAGTAAATTCTGCTACTAAATTTGTTAATTCTGTTCCGTTTACTACTTCTATCGCAATTGTTTCTGCTGGCGCATCTATTACTGCTGAAGTATTATCTAATGCGCCAAATGTATAGGTTAAGATGCCTGTTTCTGTAAATGCATCGCGAATAAGTACATTATCAATAAATAAATCATTATCTGCATTACTAACTGTTGATTCTGCATAGAAACCTATTTTTACATTTCCAGTATATCCAGATAAATCAATTGTTACCTGTTCGCCTGCTTTTGCAATATCATTATAAACATAAGCAGAACCTTGGTTGTCCCATAATCTTAATGTATTCAACGACGACCATGTTGCTCCTGCATCGGTTGAGATTACCACTGCAAATTTATCGTCTGTTCCGTTTGTTTCTGCTGTTGCAGTACTATTATAGTCTGTCAAAGCTAAGTCAAACTGCAACATATAATTTGTAGAACCATCGCCAAGATTAATAGGAGGTGTAATCAACCATTCATCTCTTCCTGTATTAAAAACATTTATTCTTGCCGCTCCAGTACCTCCATTATTTGCGAAACCATCTGCAATCCAGTTTGAACTTGTTCCTGTCATATTTACAGTTTCTGCAAGTAAGCCTTCTGCTTCTGTCCAACAATCGTCTGTAGGGTAAGTTGCAAAATCTTCTGTCGTATTTAATTCCATAATGCCACATTGTGTTGTAAATTCTATTTCGACCCATTCTGTAAAATTACCAGAATCCCCACAATTTGCACGCACAAAAACTTCATAATTTGTTGATGCTGTTAATCCTGTTAATGTATATTCTGTTTCGTTCACTTCTATTGGTGTTGCTGTTGCTAAATTTACAGAACCCGATGTTCCGTAAACAATTTGCCACTCACTTGCATTTTGGGTTACATCCCACGATACTTCTGCCGTATTAACAATAGCTACTACATCTAATCCTATTGGCTCATGACATGTGTTACCATCATAAATCTCTACATCATCAATAAACCATCCTGCTCTTTTGGACGAACTGTCGCTATCTAATCTAAAACGCAACATAATATTTTGACCTGCATAAGCTGCTAAAGTAAATCTTTCTTGTTTCCACCAGTCGTTTGTTGGAATATCAGAAGTATTTATTCCCCATTCAGGATATGCATCTTCATCGAAACTAAGTAAATTGTCATGATAATCGGCTTCACTGTAAGTTCCTGCTCCAAGGTAGGTCGACTGTGGTAATATTGTCCAGTTTATTCCAGCATCGGTAGATATTTCTACTACGCAGTGATCATACTGCCCTTCTGTTTTTGCTATATGTTTGAATGCTAATATTGGATTTGCAGCATCTGCTGGTAGCTCCATTTGACACTGAAATACTACTGCATTATTTGCATAATTATCGTATACATTTTTAATACTGTAAGCTCCTGATGCTTTCAAGTTTGTTTCTAATACCCAATTTGTAGCATTTCCATCTGCATTTGCAAAGATTCCCATTCCGCCTTCAAAATCTTCGATAAATGGAAGATTATAAAACAGAATAATATTAGTGAAACCACTCCAGCCTGTTGCTGCTTGGTAAGCTGTTACTGCTGCTTGTGTTGGAACTGCTACTGGTATACTTGTGGTTATCCCCTGAAAACTATTACCTTGCGCCGTCGGCGAAGATTCATTAAAACTTATTATTCTGGTAAATCCTGTACAATTTTCAAATGCTCGTAGCTCTATTGTTTCTACAGAACTTCCTAGCACCAAATCTCCTGCAAACGCCATGTGATCAAATGCTGCTGCTCCAATACTTGTTACCGAATTTGGAATTATTAAGCCACTTGTAAATTGATTTGCAGAATAAAATGCTTCGAACCCTATCGTTGTTACCGAATTCCCTATTGTTAAATTGCCCGAAAAGCCTGTATGTTCAAACGAACGCTCTCCAATTGTTATAACCGAATTTGGGATAATTAAGTCGCCAGTAAGTCCTGAACAATTAAGAAATGCGTTATCTGCAATTATTGTAACGCTATATTCTGTGCCATTGTTGGTAACATTTTCTGGCATAACCAAACTTCCTGAACCTGTTCCTCCGCCAGCTAATCCTAATAAGGTAACACTTGTATTATCTGAATTTATGCGATAACTCAATAAATGATCGCCACTTGGTGCAGCAAACATATTATTAACCAGTTGTGGTAGTGCATCGCCTGCTTCTTGTTCCCATGCTGGTCCCAATAAACCTGCTACTATTCCATTTGCAAATTCTGCTGCTGTTTTTTGTACTCCTTGTGTACTTATGCCAACATCATTCATATAATATGAATTGTTTAATGTTGCAACATTTCTAACAAAATTTTCGCCTCCATTTACATTGGTATTGGCTTGCGTACAGTATGAATTAGTTACTGTAACGGTACCATTTTGCCAACCTACTAAGCCGCCAATACCGCCTATTTGGGTAGCATCTGCAGAAGACACAGAGCCTATTGCTGCACAATTCTCTATATTTAGCACACCAGTACTTCGGTCAAGCAATCCTACCAAGCCACCATAAGTTGCATCTGATTGTCCATTGGCTGTATATGTAAAATCTACATCACTTATACAATTCATAAGATTTACTGTACCATAACCCTCTCCTATAATTCCACCAGAAAATTTACCATTATCGGTTCCTGAATCCCCTGTTGTACTTATCGTTCCTGCCACAATTAAATTCGCTATTGTAGCTCCATCAACATAAGAAAACAAAGCAACACGGCTTTCTGTTGTTTCTGCATAGGCAATTGTTATTGTATTGCCATTTCCATAAAAAATACCTTCGTACTTATTTGTCTCTGTTCCTATTCTATTCGAATAAGTACTAAAATCAATATTTGCAGTTAATACTGCATCTAATGTTGTTTGTCCAGCGTTTACATCTTCTGTAAACTCCTGTAACTCGGCGGCTGTACCTATACTGCGGACTTGCCCCCAAGCTTCATAGGATAAAAATCCCATGAGTAGTATTAATACTACGTAAAACTTGTAAAAATTTGTTTTCATTTCTCTTAAAATTTATTTTGCGCAAAAATAGTTATTATATATATATATTACATCATAATTAATAAAAAAAAGGAAAGCTTTCGCCCTCCTTTTCTCATATAAGTTTTTTACTAATTATTTTATAATTAGTCTTTCTACGTGTGTTGTATTTTCGCCTATTATTCTTAGGTAGTAAACACCTGGTTGTACACTAAGATTTACCTCCTCGTTATAACCACTTTCTGCATTTACTGTTTTCTCTAATACTAATGACGATTTTGAA
>CAYJBL010000171.1:1685-4273 GCA_964368115.1 uncultured Bacteroidales bacterium | reverse complement strand
AACGTTTTTTAAATTCTTCGTAGTCATTGTCAATTAAAAATCTTAGCGTTCTACCGCGAGAGGTAGTATTGTCAATAACTTCAGCAACAAGTTCGTCGTTTTCTCCAAAATATAATTTATTACCAATTCTGATTTTTCTAGCTGGGTCAACAAGAACATCCCACAATCTACTTTCTTTGTTGAGCTCGCGAAGAAGAAAAACTTCTATTCGCGCTCCTGTTTTTTCTTTATTGCCATATAGTCTAGCAGGAAAAACTTTTGTGTCGTTAAAAATCATAACGTCTTGGTCGCTAAAATAATCTTTAACGTCTTTGAAAAGCTTGTGTTCAATTTCACCTGTCTCACGGTGTAATACCATTAGTCTTGATTCGTCTCTATTGTCCGAAGGATAAAGAGCGATTAGTTCTTCTGGTAAATCAAATCTAAATTGTGATAATTTCATCTGTTAGTTTTTTATTATTATTTATCGATCAGATGGAACTCTCAATGAAAAATATTATTGCCTTTGGAGTAAAACACAATGAGTATTTTTCATGTTCGTTTCATATTGTATACTTAATATTTTATTAGCCGAAAAAATACAGCTTATAAATTGTCCAAAAATAGAATAATATCTTCAAGTTGGAAAGCATTTTCTATACAAAAATTCCCACTTCTAACTCTCCTTAGTTCATGTAGATATGCTCCATTGTTAAGTTTTTTGCCAAATTCGTCTGCTAGACTTCTAATGTATGTACCTTTACTGCAAGTTATATTTACTGAAACATCTGGAATATTAATTTCATTGATTTTAATATTTGAGATATTAATCAGTCTAGATTTAAGTTTAACTTCTTTTCCCTTTCGTGCATATTCGTATGCTCTTTTTCCATTTATCTGAACAGCCGAGTATATTGGAGGGGTTTGCTCAAATTCTCCTATCATCGAAGAAATTGCAGACTCTATATCTGTATTATTTATATCATCAGTAGAAAAGGATTGATTTATTTCTGTTTCTAAATCGAATGATGGTCGAGTTGCTCCAAGCTTAAATACTGCTTCATATTCTTTCTCATCTGCTTGAATTAAGTCAATTTGTTTTGTTGCTTTGCCAGTGCAAATAATTAGTAGCCCTGTGGCTAATGGGTCTAATGTGCCAGCATGTCCAACTTTTATTTTTTTATTTCCCGTAATATGTTTTAATTTCCATCTTAGCTTATTTACAACATCAAATGAAGACCAAAACTTAGGTTTGTCTATAAGTAGTAGTTCTCCTGATTCAAAATCAGGTGTTTTAGCTGTTGTAAATGCTTCGTACATTATTAGCCGAGGAATATTATGGATGTTAAACCTATTACAAGACAGTATATTGCAAACCAAATAAGTTTTCCATTTTGAACAATTTTGAGCATTATTTTACATGCGAATAATCCTGAGATAAATGCACTAAAAAAGCCAATTAGCATTGAACTAATTGGTAGTCCTGTTCCAACAACATCGCCACTAATTAGTTCTAAAAAATTTACCCCAAGAATAGGAATAAGAACCATTAGGAAAGAAAACTGAGCAACGTCAGATTTTTTATTTCCAATTAATAAGCCAGTAGCAATTGTTGCTCCTGATCTTGATATCCCTGGTAGAACAGCAATGCATTGAGCAATACCGATAATAAAAGCATCAAAGTATGAGATATTTTTATTGTTCTCTCTCTTGAAGAAATAAGTAAATGATAGCAATAGGGATGTTACAAGAAGCATTATACCAACCATAAATATATTACCGTTGAAGAATTTTTCTATTTGTTCGTCAAGAGTAAAGCCAACTATAACTATAGGAATCATTGATACTGCAATTTTTAACACGTATTTTGTTTCCATATTGTATTGAAACTTTAATGTTCCTTTAATTAGTTTCAATATTTCATCACGAAAAACAACAATTGTGCTAAGTACAGTAGCTCCATGAACTAGAATGCTGAAGTATAAATTTTCTTCAACCTGTACATTAAAAAGTTTTTTACCAATTTCAAGGTGTCCGCTACTACTTACAGGTAGAAATTCAGTTAAGCCTTGAATTAAACCGAGAATAAGGGCTTCGAACCATTCCATAATATAAATTATTTTTTAAATGTTCGTAATATTGCAATAATTTCTACTATAAATCCAGCTAGAACAATAATTGGAGCTAGAGTAATGCGTCTGAAATTGAAAATTTCAGGATTAAATACATTTGGATCTTCGCTTTTACCTCCTGCCATAAGTAGAAATCCAAGGGCTAGTAGTATGATACCAACGCCCATTAAAATATAGTTCTTTTTTGATAGAAGATAACCGCTATCCATCTTGTTTTGTGAATCTGATTGTTTAATATCTTTATTCATAATTAATAATACAAATTTGTTGACTTTAATCTTAAGTATTTGTTTATAGAAAAATATGTTGAAATTACAGAAAATGTAATCCCAGAAATAGTTATTACTCCAAATAGTGTGCTTAATGTTTTTATACTAAATAAATTAACCATATTGTATAATTCATGATCTGCAAAAGATATGATAATAACAATAATAATATTAGCAATAACTGCACCTATAAAACCTTGTAGTATTC
>CAYJBL010000171.1:0-1675 GCA_964368115.1 uncultured Bacteroidales bacterium | reverse complement strand
AAAATAAAGGGACGCCTTATAAAACTTCGCTTTGCTCCTACAAGCTTCATGGTGTTGATTGTAAATCGTTTAGAGTAAGTCATCAAGCGAATAGTGTTGTTAAGTAGAGCAAATGAGATAAGAAGTAGAGCTCCACAGAAAATTAGTAATATAAAGCTTATTTTCTTTATATTATCATTAATCAATTGTACCAAATTGTGTTGATATGCAACCTCTTCAACTAAACTACTGTTTGTAAGAAAAAAGTTTTTGAGATTATTTATGCTATCTTGACTTGTGTATTCTGCATTTAAGAAAACATTAATAGTAGGAGATAAAGGATTATAACCTAGTGTTTCAAGAAAGTTTTCTCCTAGATCTTCTTGTAAACTTAGTGCAGCAGATTCTTTTGTAATATATTCAGTAGATTTAATAAAATCGTAGGTGTTCAAAGTTTTTTGATATTGTTTAATGTCAGGTTCTTTTGTATTGTCTTTCATTATTAAAGAAAAACAAAGATTTTCTCTAACATAGTTCGACAAATTTTGGGCATTCAGAAGTAGCCAACAAACTATTCCTAACACAAGTAAAACTAACGATGTACTTATTAGTGATGTTAGATATGCGCCTCTAACCTTATTCTTTAAGTTGCTTTTTCTTTTCATTGAAATTATCGTACAACAAATTTTTCGGTAAAAATAATGTAATTATTTGATATTGCCTTAACAAAGTATATCCCTTTACTAAAATTTTTAATATCTAATCTTAGTTTATCTTTATTTATCTCATGTGTGCTAATTAATTGTCCTGAGATATTATATATTTCTAATTGTTTAATTTCGTGAGAAGAAAACTCAAAATTTATATAATCGCTAGCTGGGTTGGGATAAATATGAAAATTGTTAGTTCCGTTTATGTGGTTATTGATATTTGATGGATTTTGGAATGTGATAATAATAGTATCTGTATCATAACATTCACCTCCTATAGAAACTTCTAGCCAAAATTCATGCTCTCCAACGCCATAACTTGCCCCATAAACAGTCATGATAGGTCCTGTGAAACCAGTATTCCATGTATAAGTATCATATAGATTTTGAACACCAATATCCACAAACGAATCTACTGGAATACTAATATCGTTTCCTAAGTTAATGTTAATATCTTCAATATATGTTATATAAATACTATCTGTTGATTCGCATCCGTGCGAGTCTCCTGTAGTCGTTACACTATAAAGCCCAGTTTGGTTTACTATAATATTTTGTCCAATATCTCCAGTGTTCCACAAGTATGTATAAGCTCCGTCGCCTGCGTCAATAATGTATTCTCCGCAAACTGTAATATTGTCATATTCAAATAAAATATTATGATATGGATGAATACTAACAACTAGTGTATCACTATTTTTACACGAATTATTGCCAATTACTTCGAGAATATAAGTGCCAGCGGAATTCACATCAATGCTTGGTTGATTGCTTAGACCATTATTCCAGTTATAATGAATGTAATTTTGGCCAGCACTAAGATTAGTCATTTCTCCTTCGCAAAGTCCAATGTCATCTCCAAGATTAATGTCTGGTAGAGAATGAATATTAATAGATATGGTATCAGTATTAACGTTAAAACAGCTATTAGATGCTTGGCAATAATAATTCCCTTCATTAGCCATACTTGCATTATATACATTAAA
>CAYJBL010000170.1:2502-4275 GCA_964368115.1 uncultured Bacteroidales bacterium | reverse complement strand
TAGAAGCACAAAAAATATTGTTGGAGCAGCTAATTCTGTTATAGAAAATAATCAAAATAGAATTCCAAAAACCGTTTTTTCCGAAAAGGGAGACGGGTCAAAAATAAAAATAGAAAAAGTTTCGTCAGATTCATACGAAGGTAGTTTTGTTGCTGAAACTATTAGTTCTATGCAAAGAAATCAAGATTTTAGATTCAGCGACTTTGCTGTTCTTTATCGCACAAATGCACAATCAAGGATAATTAAAATACAATATTCCTTACAAAATTTTTGGTGGCTTGTCTTTTTACCAACGTAAAGAGATAAAAGACATTCTAGCTTACATGAGATTCTCTATCAACCATAACGATACTGAAGCTCTAAGACGAATTATCAACTATCCTTCAAGAAAAATAGGCGATAAAACAATTGAAAAATTATTTGAATATTCGGCATTTTCTAACAAAAGCGTATGGGAAATAATGACTAATTTGCATTCTCCTAATATCAATCTCAATGCTGGCACTAAGCAAAAACTATCTTCTTTTGCCCAAATTATTCAAGATTTTTCTCAAAAAGCAGAAGAATTGGATGCATATGAATTTGCTACACACCTTGTTTACACATCAGGAATACACAGCGATTTGTTTTCTGACAAAACACCAGAGGGCGTTAGTAGATACCAAAATATGCAAGAACTACAAAATGGTATTAAGATTTTTTGTACGCAAAAAGAACAAATATTCGAAAGTAATAAAATCACAGATTATTTAGAAGAAGTATCTCTTCTTGCTGACATTAACAATAAAGAAAACGAAGAAACTAACATTGTAAGCCTTATGACAATACATTCGGCTAAAGGATTGGAATTTACAAATGTCATGCTTGTAGGGTTAGAAGAAAATTTATTTCCAAGTGCAAGCGCAAATTATAGTGTAGAAGAATTAGAAGAAGAACGAAGATTGTTTTATGTAGCTTTAACCCGAGCAAAAGATAATCTTGTAATTTCGTATGCAAACCAACGTTTTAAATTTGGAAAAATTCAGCTATCGCCACCAAGTAGATTTTTAGAAGAGATACATGAGTCATTTATTGAATGGAACAGCAGACCTACAAGAAAATATCATAATTCATCGTTTGAAGATGAACTTGAAAAATACAACCATTTTTCAAAAAATCCACATGCAAACAATTTTGAGAAAAGAGAAATAAAAACATCTGAATATAAAAAACCTCGTAAGCTAGTATCTATTAACGAAACGCAAACAATTCCAAATCACGCTACTGGCAATATTCCTAGCATTACACAAGGAGATAAAGTTGCCCACACCTCTTTTGGCAAAGGCGAAGTGGTTGAAATTATTGGAGTACACGATAACACAAAAGCTGTTGTGCTTTTTGATAGCGGAGAGAAAAAAACATTGTTATTAAAATATGCGAAACTGCAAATAATACAATAGATTTTCTTTAAATACCAATTAAAGAATTAGTTTTGCACAAAATTTCAGAAAACAATTATGGATTACAATACACAGCGCAAAAAACTTAAACTACCTGAATACGGAAGAACAATTCAGCAGATGGTAGATTATTGTTGTAGTATCGAAGATAAAAGTGAAAGGATGAAAATGGCTCACACAATAATCACAATTATTGGAAACATGAATCCACACTTAAGAGACATTCCTGATTTTAAGCATAAGTTATGGCAGCACCTTGCTATTATGTCTGATTATAAATTAGATATAGACTGCCCTTATGATTTGCCAAGTCAAGATTTATTAGATTTAAAGC
>CAYJBL010000170.1:0-2492 GCA_964368115.1 uncultured Bacteroidales bacterium | reverse complement strand
GCCATTACGGAAAATACATTGAGCAGATAATTAATAAAATAGATGATTATAATAACGACGAACAAAAGAAAGCGCTGATAAAAACAATGCTAAATCAAATGAAACGTTCGTATACTATATGGAAAAAAGAGGTAATCTCCGACGAAATCATCATTAAAGAATTTATTATTCTTACTGAAGGCAAAATCGAAATCCCAGAAGGAATAGTTTTAAACGATTATCGTGACATTTTACAAACCCCCACCCCTAATAACAATCAATCAAAATCAAAAAAGCGTTCGCATACATTCAGAAGGAATAAGTAACTATGAGTATATTTAAAATTCAAGGAGGCTGCAAATTAAATGGCGAAATAGAACCACAAGGAGCAAAAAATGAAGCCCTTCAAGTACTTTGCGCAACATTACTTACTTCCGAAAAGGTTAAAATCAGTAATATACCTGACATTCAAGATGTAAATAAACTTATTGATTTATTAAGTTCGCTTGGAGTTGAAACTACAAAATTAGGAAAAGGGGAATATACTTTCAAAGCTAAAAATATAGACCTCGAATATTTAAAGTCAGAATCGTTTAAAAACGATGGTGCTGCTCTTCGCGGATCAGTTATGATACTAGGTCCATTATTAGCTCGCTTTGGACAAGTAAGCATGCCAAAACCTGGAGGTGACAAAATTGGACGAAGACGCTTGGATACTCATTTCATTGGATTTGAAAAGTTGGGTGCGATATATAATTTTGATTATGAAAATAATTTTTATACACTCTCTGCATCTAAGCTAGAAGGTGCATATATTCATCTCGAAGAGGCTTCAGTAACAGGAACAGCAAATGTTATTATGGCTGCTGTTATGGCAAAAGGAACAACTACTATATACAATGCTGCGTGTGAGCCGTACATTCAACAACTTTGTAAATTACTTGTTGCAATGGGAGCCAAAATTACTGGAATTGGCTCGAACCTGCTTACAATTTCAGGTGTCAAAGAATTGCATGGAGCAGAGCATGTTATTTTGCCAGATATGATAGAAATTGGTAGTTTTATTGGTATGGCAGCAATGACAAACTCAGAACTACTTATAAAAAATGTTCGCTATGATATGTTGGGAATTATTCCTGATTCTTTTAGAAAACTAGGAATTGAAATTCAACATATTAATGACGATATACTTATACCACAGCAAACAAGCTACCAGATTGAAAGTTTTATTGATGGATCAATAATGAATATATCCGACGCTATTTGGCCAGGACTAACTCCAGACTTATTAAGTGTGCTATTAGTTGTTGCAACCCAAGCTAAAGGGAGTGTTCTAATTCACCAAAAAATGTTTGAGAGCAGGCTATTTTTTGTTGACAAACTTATCGATATGGGGGCTCAAATAATATTATGTGACCCACACAGAGCGACAGTTATTGGGTTAGAAAATAAAATAAAACTTCGCGGAACAATTATGCACTCACCAGACATTAGAGCTGGAATGGCACTACTGATCGCAGCTCTATCTGCAAATGGAACAAGCTTTATTCACAACATAGAACAGATAGATAGAGGATATGAAAAAATTGATGAGCGATTAAATAAATTAGGAGCTCAAATTGAACGTATAAACTATTAAATTAAAAATATGAAAAAATTACTTTTAGCATCTTTTGCTCTTTTATTTAGTATTGGCTTATTTAGCCAAAATATCGGAACCGAAATAGGGAACATCGCTCCTGAGATTAAACTTCCTACACCTGATGGTAAGGTTGTTAGTTTATCATCTCTTAGAGGGAAACTTGTTTTAATTGATTTTTGGGCTTCATGGTGCGGACCATGCCGCAGAGAAAATCCAGTAGTTGTTGCTGCTCATGAAAAATTCAAAAATAAATCTTTTTCTAATGGTGAAGGATTTACTGTTTATGGAGTATCTCTTGATAAAGCCAAAGACGCTTGGGTCAAAGGGATTGAAACAGACAAACTTAATTGGACTAATGTTAGCGATTTGATGTATTGGAATTCGGAGGCAGCAAAAATATATAAAGTTAGAGGCATACCTGCTAATTTTTTGGTCGACGAAAATGGTATAATTATAGCTAAAAACCTTAAAGGACCTAAACTAGCAGAAGCTCTATCTAAATATGAAATAAAAGATCCTGTTGTAGAAATGGAATCCCAACTGAAAAATCTTAAACTAGAATACAATAAACTGCTAGAATCAGATAAATATAAAAACAATAAAAGCCTAAGTAAAATAGAAAAACTAATTTCTGAACTAGAAATAACTATTGAAAAGCTAAAACAATAAACTGACAAAAAAAGATATTTAATGCCAAATTGTCGTATAAATAATATTGGCAAAAAAATTGTGTATAGGCGCGAAAATAAAAACGATGAAAGAAGAGGAAAAAGATAATGTATCGTTAGAAAACGAAGAAATCAAATCTGACGAAAAGAAAGAAACTAAGCAAGAATAGAAAAAAAAAGAGAAAAAAAGTAAAGGTGTTTTT
>CAYJBL010000169.1:0-4364 GCA_964368115.1 uncultured Bacteroidales bacterium | reverse complement strand
TATATTTACCTAAAACACTCGGAGCTCAATACTAGTATGAAAATGCAATGTTAGTAGGTAGAATTGGATATAAATTAGAAGTTGATATTTAAAAATATCATTTATCATAAAATAAACTGTACTTTTACTCCGTTTAAGCAACACATAAAATTCAATACTTATGAAAAATTTAATTTGGTTTTTACTTTTAAATCTAATTATAATAAGTGCCTGCAATAATGACAACACAACAATTCAACAAACTGAAGATTACACAAATATTATTGCAACAAATTTACAAGATTTAAACTTGAAATATTCAAATATAGAATTTAACGACTGCGACACATATATTTCTGCAGGAAAAGAAATTACCAACATATATATATCCACAATAAACAATGCCTACAATGGAGATAAAGCGGCAAAAAACGAGCTTAACAGATTCGATGTACTTATTGACGAATTTGAGGCAAAAGCTATAAAATTGATAGAAGAATGTCCCGAAAAAATAGAACAATGGTCTGCTGATAAACAAAAACTAACCGAAGGAATTGACAAAAAATTGTTTGAAATATATAAACAAAATATAGATACTATTCAAGTATTATTTGATGATAGTATAAGTATTGAATTGGATGAACAGTTAAAAAAATTAAACGAAAGATTAGAAAAAATCAAACAAGATAGCCTAATTCCATCTACAAAATGATAAGCATATGTATACCCACATACAATTATGAGATTACAGAATTAGTTAAAGAACTGCACAAACAGTGCAATGACTTATCAAAATTTGAAATCATAATTTTAGAAGATGGTTCTGATTGTGAATTCACTAAAATAAACGAAAAAATCACATCTCTTTCAAACGTAAAGCATATAATTAACAAACAAAACTGTGGAAGGAGCTATTCTAGAAATCTATTAGCTAATACAGCTCAATTTGGAAAAATAATATTTATCGACTGTGATTCTGGCATAATAGACAAAAATTACATCAATAATTACACTAAAAATTTTGATAAAGATATTGTATGTGGAGGAACAACATATTCGAATGAACAAAACGAAAAAAAATATAGCTTAAGATATACATACGGTATACATAGAGAAAAAATTAGTGCCAAGATTCGTAATATACACCCAAATAAGTCATTTGCTACTAATAATTTCATGATTAATAAAGAAATTTTTAATACAATAAAATTTTGCGAAGATCTAAAAGAATATGGACACGAAGACACATTATTTGGATATGAATTACAAAAGCATGGGTACAATATTTTTCATATAAACAATCCTGTATTACACTTAGGCTTAGATAGTAATTTAATTTTTCTACAAAAAACACTTAAAGGTGTTGACAATTTACTAAAAATAAAATATACATTAAAACTTGATGAAAGCTTTTTCGATAGCATTAAGATTTGTAGAGTTTATAATATCTGCAAAAAATTTCGCATAATTTGGACAATTTTATTTTTATTTTTCATATTTAAAAAGGTAATATATAGCAATCTGATTAATTCAAAAACGCCTTCACTCCTATATTTCGATTTTTATAAATTGGGATACTATGCAAGCGTTGACAAGAAACACAACTAGCATATTTTATAATAAATGTGCGAATAAATAATATTGATTTATTATATTTGCGATAGTTATGAAACTAACATGAAAAATACACTTTGAATTTTACTCTAAAAGCAAAAATGTTTTTCATCGAAGGTTTCATATGACCGACGAAATAGTAGAAAAAATAACAGTTGAAAAATCTAAAATTATAGATCATATGAAAAATCTAAAAACTTCTTATCTTGGATTAGAACTAAATAGCCCATTAATTGTTGGCAGTTCTGGAATATCAAAAAAAGCGACAAACCTAAAAAAAGCTGAAGAAAGTGGAGCTGGTGCGATTGTTCTAAAATCAATTTTCGAAGAACAAATAGAATTTGAAACTAATCAAACTATCAAACAAAGTATAGACTACCCAGAAGCGTTTGATTACATACGAAATTATTCTAAACATAATTCTATAAACCAATATATTGAACTAATTCAATTGGCAAAAAAAACCGTCGCAATTCCTATTATTGCAAGTATTAACTGTACAACAAACCACGAATGGTGCGACCTAGCTTCCAAAATCGAAGCAGCTGGTGCAGACGCTCTTGAATTAAATTTAAATATCCCTCAATTCAACCCAGATGAATCGTCGGCAGAAGTTGACGAAAAATATTTCAAAATTATTGAAAATATCAAGGCTAACACAAAGCTAAATATTGCTTGTAAAATAAGCAATTATCATACAAATTTACCCTATTTTGTAAAACAACTAAACAATAGAGGTATAAATTCATTCGTATTATTTAATAGATTTTTCGAACCTTTAATCGATATTAATAAGCAAGAAATCACTAGTGCTCCTATATTTAGCACAGCAAGTGAACTAAAAAATTCACTTCGTTGGGTTGCAATAATAAAAGGTCTTATTCCTAATATCGAAATATCTGCATCTACTGGTATCCACTCTGCTAACGAGGTAATTCAACAGCTTCTCGCTGGAGCCGATACTGTACAAATTTGTTCTGCACTTTATAAAAAAGGTGTTGACGAATTGGGTACTATCAAGCTAGAACTTGAAAATTGGATGGAGCAAAACTCATACGAAAATATACCTGATTTTAGAGGAAAACTTTCTTACGATAAGGTCTCTGACCCTAAAGTTTTTGAAAGATTTCAATTTATAAAGCATTTTGCTCATATTGAATAAAAAATCGCAATAAAACTTACTTATTAACAAAAGCATAAAGACTATCTCAAATTAGATGTGTTATATACTGAATAACTAACCAATTTATCGTATGATTCAGATGGCGAACGATGGTAAATTAATAAAATATAATTATTTTCTGTTTCAAAGTGGCTTCCTTCAAAAAAATCATGATCAATTTGCTTTGTATTATCGTGATATACTTTAAGATACCTATAATTATAGTAGCCTTGTTTTAAGAATAGTAATCGCTCGTAAGTCCTTCTCTCTAAATTATATTTCAATTTATATTTTTCGGATAATTCATAATTAGTCAACTCTCCATAGATATAAATATCAGCATCATTTATCGGTACATTATATTCTAGTCCAAAATTCACAATTGCATAATCGGCTTGAATTTCTGGCATATCACTATTTGCAAAGCGTTTTGTACTAATCACATACCCACCATTAATATCTTCTACACTTCTATATTGCTCAAACATTTTTGGTTTATCTTGGACTAAGTCGATATAGTAATATGGATTTTTAAATTCTATTTTCGATATTTCAGCTTGCGAATAGACCTCTAAATTATTAAAACTAAACTGTCGGTATTCATTTCCTGCATTAAATAAATACTTATCTTCCCACTCGTAAACAAGTTCTGTATTGCTTAAAAAACTAGGTTCAATTCCTGTAATTACATTATTCCATTGATAATTCTGCATAATAACTATATGCAATTCCGACAATGGATTAAAAATTTCATATCCTTCTCTATTTATCTTAAAATCTAATTTTTGAAAACTTTTATTATACTCAAAATTCGGAAGAAAGTTTACTCGACCGCTTACATCTAAACTTTGCTCATATAGCATAAAACGTTTTGTAATTACAATATTTTGCATTTCGGAATCGGAAGCTACCACTAGTAAATAATTCCCCGATTTCTTTATATCAATGTCATCATTTGGTAATTCTAATTTAAAATGCGTAAAAGGAACATAAGTAGAGTGCGAATCTTCGTAGTCGTAGATTTCATTTATCTCAAAACCATCTGCATATTCAAAAAACATTAATCCGTTCGACTGTTTCCAATCATGTGTACAATGGATTACAGAATAATAATAATTAGATATTTCCGAGTCTATTTGGTCGAAGCTAAACAATAAAGGTACATCTCCATACAAATCATTTATCGGATAACTAACTTCCCAATCTAGTAGATGCATGCGCATGCTTTTAATATTGTCCGAGTATACTTTATCTACAAATTCAAATTTGCCTATATCTTCGACTGCGTATCCTTTATTTATTAATACAAAAACACTTACTAGTATTACTACAAAATATTTTTTCATATTAAAAATTTGCCTCTAGATATTTTCTATCAAACATTTACCTGTCATTTCTTTTTCTTGCTCTATTCCAAGAAGTTTCAATATAGAAGGAGCAATATCTGCCAGAGCTCCATTTTTTACAACATAATTTTTATCAGAAATTAAAATAAACGGAACTACGTTTAACGAATGTGCCGTATTTATTGAACCATCACTATTTAAGGCATGATCAGCATTTCCATGGTCTGCAATAATTACTATATCATACCCTTTTGATTTTGCTG
>CAYJBL010000168.1:0-4373 GCA_964368115.1 uncultured Bacteroidales bacterium | reverse complement strand
GTACAATAATGCAAAATTTTAATTATCGGCTTTTTTGTCGCTTTTAAAAGGATTAATGCAAAGAAAATTGACAATGAAATTAGCACTGCATAGTTATTAGTATTTCCACACCAAGCCATCGGACTTTTAATTTTCGTATATATTTCTACAAGCACAGTATCCGATGAAAACATATAGTTACTTGTTAATACTTCATACCAACCAATTATTGACATAATAACTAACATAAGCTGAAAATAAATTATCGGCTTATATTTGTTTTTGACTATACTTAAGTTATATAATATTACGAAAATAGATATTATGCCAAAACTATAGAAATAGAAATATCTAATCCAACCCATATAATCTTTTACCCACATCACAGAAACTAAGCCATAAAAAAGAAATGCAATAAAAAATAATTGTATAGTTTTATTCAAAGAATCATTTATTGGTGTTATTTTCCACTTTGATCTTACCGCCAATATTACACATAGTACTGCAATTATTATTCTTGGGATTGTAAGCTGACCAAAACCTGTATTAATAGCAAAAAAGTCCGCCGAACATGGCGAAAAAAATATTAATGCTAATAACAAATTTTGGAGCAATTTCATAAATTATATTAGGCTGCTAATTTTACTTTTTATTGTACATTTCCTCGTAATATTTCTCATATTCTCCCGAAACTATGTTTTCTAGCCAGTCTTCATTTTCAAGATACCAACGAACGGTCTTTTCTATACCTTCTTCAAATTGCAAGGATGGCTCCCAGCCTAAATCTTTTTTTAGTTTATTCGAATCAATTGCATATCTTAGATCATGACCTGCTCTATCTGTTACATATGTAATTAATCTCAACGAATGACCTTCTTCATTTCCTAATAATCTATCTACTGTCGAAATAATCACCTTTATCAGATCAATATTTTTCCACTCATTAAAGCCTCCAATATTGTAAGTCTCTCCATTGTCTCCGTCATGAAATATTGTATCAATTGCTCGTGCATGGTCTTCTACATAAAGCCAATCTCTAACATTTTCTCCTTTGCCATAAACTGGTAAAGATTTCCCCTTTCTAATATTATTTATGAATAGTGGAATTAATTTTTCTGGAAATTGATAAGGACCATAATTATTCGAACAATTTGTGATTACACACGGCATCCCATATGTATCTTGAAATGCTCGAACGAAATGATCGGAGCTTGCCTTTGATGCCGAATATGGACTATGAGGGTCATAAGGAGTAGTCTCGGTAAAGAATGTATTATCTAATTGGAGCGACCCATAAACCTCGTCGGTAGAGATGTGATAAAATCTTTTTCCACAATAATCTCCATTCCAATGATGCTTTGCTGCTTGCAAAAGAGAAAGTGTTCCCATCACATTAGTTTTTGCAAATGTAAACGGATCTTCAATACTTCTGTCTACATGACTTTCTGCAGCCAAATGCACAACACTGTCAATATTATATTTTGAAAACAAGTCTAATATCGTTTCAAAATCGCAGATATCTGCTTTTACGAAAGTATAATTCGATGCTTTTTCAATATCTTTTACATTGGCTAGATTTCCTGCATAAGTCAATTTGTCCAAATTTATTATATTATAGTTTGGATATTTTTTTACAAATAATCTCACAACGTGACTTCCAATAAAACCTGCTCCTCCAGTGATTAATATATTTTTCATTTTATAATATTTTACCTATAACAAAGATAGTTACACTAATGCTAAATCTTCTTTTACAAGTTTGTAAAGATAGTGAATACTACTTAATTTATTATACTTAATTTTACATTTTATCTGTCGAGATGTACGAATTTAATAATTCAACAATGGATAAATATGTTTCTGGAAATATTTCAGAGATATTCTTCTTATCGACCCAAAAAATTGATTCTATATCTTCCTCTATTTGTGGAGAAAAAATATTATTTCCATTATATTTCATACTATACCAGATTGTTTCTTTTAATGCAAAACCTTTTTTATATGGATAAATATGAAACATTGATTTGCAATAATCAGTAATTTTAAGATGTTTTTCTTCAATTCCACATTCTTCACAAACCTCTCTTAAAGCTGCTTGTTCTGGTAATTCATTCTTTTCTATTTTTCCTTTTGGAAGATCAATAAATCCTAATCTACGAATTAATAATATTTGCTGAATATCATTAATTACTAATCCTCCCGCAGCTTTAATTAAAGTAAAATCTGAGAAAATTTCAGTCATTATCTCCTCTTCCTTAGCTCCATAAATATAAATATCTTGTTTATTGTTATCTGAGAAAAAATTATCCAATTGCTTATTTAGCTCAGATTTGTCAAAAAAATGTATTTTTGTATTCAAATATTGTGTCTCCAAGTTTTCGGATACTACAATAGAACAATTATTATAAAAAATTTTAATCATAACATCATGGAAAAAATTGCAAAACAAATTGCGGAAAACCTATTACAAATAAAAGCAATTAAATTAGAACCTACAAATCACTTCACATGGGCATCAGGTTGGTTTTCGCCTATCTACTGTGACAATAGAAAAACTCTTTCATTCCCAGAAGTTCGTACTCTAATAAAAGACTCGTTTGTAAAATTAATTGCAGAAAACTATAAAGATTATGATGTTATTGCAGGTGTTGCAACTGGAGCTATTGCAATAGGGGTTTTAGTTGCAGAAGCGTTAAATAAACCTTTTGTTTATATTAGATCGTCTGCAAAAGAACATGGCATGGGAAATCAAATTGAGGGCTTTCTTGAAGAAGGGAAAAAAGTTCTAATCATTGAAGATCTTATTTCGACAGGCGGCAGCAGTATTGCAGCAGCAAAAGCAGTAAGAGCTGCAAATTGCGAAGTTGTGGGAATGCTTGCTATTTTTACATACGGATTTCAAAAGGCTGTTGATAGTTTTGCAAATGAAAATATTGAACTTCGCACTCTAAGCAACTATGATATCCTTATCAATCATGCTATAGAAACTGGCTACGTATCTGAAAACGACGTTGAACTCTTACAAGAGTGGAGAAAAAACCCTTCAAATTGGAAAAAATAAATGAAACCATTAGAAGTAATTAGTAAAACCGTAAAGATTCAAAATACCGACGAACGAATATTTAGTTTTCTTTCTGATTTTAGAAATATTTCTAGATTTATTCCTCCAGATGTAAAAGACTGGGATGCTGATGAGGATTCGTGTAGATTTAGCATTAAAGGACAACAAATGTCTTTAATTATTATTGAAAGAGAAGAATTTAAAACTGTAAAAATAACTGGGGAAGATAATTCTCCATATAATTTTTTCTTATGGATTCAATTAAAGCAACTTACAGCATACGAAACTGCTATAAGACTTGTTGTTAGAGCAGAAATAAATTTAATTATGAGAGCTGCCGTAAAAAAACCTCTTAAACAAGGTCTCGACCAATTTGCAGACTATCTAACTATGATTCCATACTAACAAGATTTAGGAACTAAATAATATAAAAAAGGCTACCAAATAATTTTGATAGCCTTTTTCCATTATACCTTTTCTTATCTATTCTGCATATTCATAATATTCTGTATAGATGCTATTTGCAAGAGAACTATTATCATGTACTCTTTTGATAGGCCATTTTCCATCATACTCATATTCATATTCTGTTACTTCAACTTCACCATCGCTATATGTTTGCGTAACTTTAGTTATGTTGTTTTCTGATGAGAATGTAAAATTATCAAACGCAAAGAATTTGTAATATGGATTACGTTTTTTATCATATTCGTAATCTATCGTTGATGTTCCTCCACCAAATAAATCTGTTGTTATCGCGATTTTTACGATATTTTTTCCGTCCCACTCTAATGCTGAGGTAATAATCCCAACTGTATCTTCACCATTTTTTGCCACATTACTTAATACATTTTCGTTAAACTCCATATCTACAAACTGAGGATTAAAAGTTTCTACAAATCTTTTTACTTTAAAAAGCGCCTCCATGCTATAGTATTTTTGCGTAACTTTTATTGGTTTACCAAATAACATTCCTCCATCATATTCGTATTCAAATGTTGCACCTAAATTATATGCAGAATCTTTAAAATGAATTTTTTCTAATTGATTTTCAATATACCCAATTTCAATAATTTCATCATTTGTCAATGATATCATTTTTACTAACCTTTTCGCATCATCATATTCAAATTGGTAAGTATGAAAATACGCTTCATTTACAATTTCCGTAATATTTTGTAGCATATCATTGTCCCAAGTCCATGTTTGTTTTAATGTTTTATCTATAGTTGCTACATCTCCTAAATCAGGATATACTTGCGACCAATAAATTTGGCTTATTTTTTTCTTTGGGTTATAAATTCCTTCCATTTTATCACACGATGTGAAAATT
>CAYJBL010000167.1:1178-4377 GCA_964368115.1 uncultured Bacteroidales bacterium | reverse complement strand
AATACTGCTTTATTTTTCTTTTATCGACTAGGGTTCAAGCATCTCAATACTGTCGCTAAAGTCTAATATGAGTGTTTCAAATTCGTAATTGTACCGTAAGATAAATAATTGTATACTCATCAGTACGTCTTTAACTTTCTGACTCCAATTGCAAACAATGCAGCATTTCTGACAAATAAAAAATTCCTATCTGAGTTGAAAACAAATAGGAAATTTATACTACTTTTCTTAATTTTTTAACTCACAAAACAATTGTTTTAGCGATATAGTTATGCTTTTTGCCGTTTAGGCACTAAAAATTTATCAGATAAAAATTATAATTTATTTCGTTAATTCCTCAATAAATTGCTCTGCATATTTTTTTTCTTCAGCATTCCCATATTCAATTACTCTATTGTAATACTTAATAGCATTAGAACTATCGCCTTTTAGTTTATACACATACGCTATATTGTTTAGTACAACACAATCTTTTGGATTATTTTCTTCTGCTTTCAATAAATACACTAAAGCATTATCATATTCTTCGAGATATATGTATATGATAGAAATATTAGATAAACTTTCTATGTGATTTGGATAATGATTTAGTATTGCCTCTGCTATTTCTTTCATATTTTCGAGCAGTTCACTTTCGCCTGTATCAAATAATTGTATTTGATAATCCTGAATGGTGTTTAACAAAACTTGTTTTGCATCTGAAATCTCTTCCTGATTCTCCCACAACCAGTTATTTTCATTTTGTGCAGAATAATTTATTACTCTCACTATTTCGTTTGTAAATTTACTATAGTCCTCAATTTGCCCGTAAGTATATATTTTTCCGAATCTCATATCAAGACGATTTGGATATTTTTCGATTCCTCTGTCTATCCAATCTAAAGCCTTGCTTAATAATTCGGGGTCATAGTTCACTTCTCCATAGATATAAGCTACTGGTTCTTCCACAGATGTATCTTGATCCATTATTTGCATGGCATCTCCTTTTGGATTACTTCCAATAGCCACTGTTTCTGTCTTACTTGCGTGATAATAATAATTAAAATATGCCACATAAAGTTCAGGGTCATCATTATTATTTTCTTCCCATTTTTCTAATACACGTAATTGTTTTTTTGTTTCTCCTTCTGATAGAAATTCATAAAATCGCTCTTTATATTCCTGTCCATTAACACCATAGAAACAAAGACATAAAACAAAACTAACTAATAATTTAACATTTTTCATAATCTTTTATATTTATTATAATAAAACTACTAACTCGTATAATTTGCAGCTAAGCTTGCAAGTAGGTTACTAAATGTTTGCATTGCTTCGGCGGTATCGTCGGATATTGGTTCGTTTTTTAATCCTAACAACATAAGACTATTTAGCGCGTCTATACACAATTCTACATCGTTTTTATTACTTGTATTTGATTTTTTTCGATACTCATCAATATTTGGTTTTGCCCAACGATACAATTCTTTATGTCTGAACTCTTCCTCATCCGACAATAAACTATTATGCAACTCGTTCAACTGCTTTATTATCTCCAATACTTCAGGCAAATCTCCAGAAGCTTCGAGACCATTAGCTTTCATTGTTTCGATAAGCGAAACATACCAATTTCGCATTTCTGTTTTTGTTTGAGAGTCTACAGAAAAATTATTAATTATTGTTTCTTCTATTGAACCGATATTAAATTTATTTATTCTTATAATAACCTGTATTTGTCGCATATACATTATATATTCGACAATATTTTCTTTACGTTTTTGCTGTGCTATAATCATAATTAATTTTTAATTTACGAATTTATCATTCTTAAATTCTGTTCTAATTGCACTTAAAATTCGTTCGCGCAATTGTATATCTTTACACTCATCAAGATGAGAGATTCTTATTATCAGTTCGGACACCGAGAAAGAATGCGGGTCGCCATGTGGGAAATAACTAATTTCAGAATCAGTTCTATTTTCTATCAAAATATTTTCTCGAAGCAGATCATCTACAACTATCTCTACATCTATTGGTTTTGCTTCTGATTTTTCACAAAGTGTTTCTATTGTGCAACCTCCATTTCCGCTCACAAACGATTGAGAAATATGTTTCATCACGCCTATAGCTATCATTGCATTAGCATATAAACGTCTTGCATCCTTATTGTTATCTCTAAATAAAGCGCGACCATTTTGCACCACATAGGATAATTCTGCTCCCCAAAGCACAATATTCCAGCTCAAATTTAGCCATACTAACATTAAAGGCAAGGCCGCAAAACCTCCGTACATCGCATTATATTCGGTTACGCCAATCTGGAATTTTAAATAAAACCACTGTACCAATTGAAATACTGTACCAGCAAGAATCCCTGCAACAACAGCACTTTTTATGTCTACCTTAGTAAACGGGGTGAATTTGTATAAAATAAAATAAAAGCCCCATACGAGTATATATGGAATAATTCCTACTGCAGAAATCAACACTTCGCTAGCTTTGCTCATCACCCACCCATATTCTGATAATGAACCTAAAAATGAACTTGTAAATACATTTAGTCCGCTTATTATAATAATTACAAAAGGAGATACTACTAGCAGGGTGAAATAATATACAATTCTTCTGATGTAATCTCGATTTTTATATATACCCCAGATTCGATTTATTGAAACTTCGGCATTAGAAAGCATACTAATCATCGACCAAAATAAGACCACGATTCCTATCCCTGCAACATAAGCCTGTTCCGAATAATTTAAAGTTTTCAATGCGACACTAACAATCGCTTCTACAGATTCTTGATTGGCAAATGAACTTTCTGTCAACCAATCTTCGATTGCTTTCGCAGCGTTAAATCCTTTTGCAATTGCCAATATTAGCGCGAGCATTGGAACAATAGCTAGAGTAGAATAAAATGTTAGTGCCGATGCAGCTGCCGACGATCTATTTTTCAAAAATCTATCTATCGATACAACAACATAAGCCGGCATCCTATACAGCAAATTTAAAAATATATTTCGCTTAGAATCATCTATTTCTAGAATGCCATAATAATAATCTAATCTAAAAATATGCTTATTTATTTTCTTCATATTTTTCATTATTTGCTAATTTTCATGATTCATCTTTAAACTTATCTATCAGTCGTCTCTCTTTTTTTGTTGGTCTGCCAGTTCCTTGTTTTCTATCGTCTAATTTATGTATATGGGCTAATTTT
>CAYJBL010000167.1:0-1168 GCA_964368115.1 uncultured Bacteroidales bacterium | reverse complement strand
ATTCTTCTTCGGGCGTAATTTCAGTGATATTTTCTTTGGCAATTGTTGCCGATACTCTTTTATCTATTATCCCAGTAACAACAAAACTTCTAATAATTGGAGAAAATTTGATATCAATTCTTTCGCCTACTTGCACCATTTTCGACGATTTTACGGCTACATTATTTATTATTACACGAGCTTTTTTACATTCATCTGCAGCCATCGAACGAGTTTTAAAAACTCGTGTTGCCCATAAATACTTGTCTATCCTAACTTGTTGTAACATGTATTATTATAAATTACAATCGTGAATAAATAATTTAATCATTTGTTAAAGATTAAAGATAATTACATATCTTCGGCGAAAATAATACATAATAATAAACTAATACCAAAGATGAAAAATATTTTTGCCTTAAGTCTGTTTTTTTTATTGAGTTTTTCAATAAATACTACTGCACAAAAGCAATTTCTTAACAACGGAATTTATAGCAATTCACCTATTTCGCCTGCCGAATTTAACACAATACTATTTCAAGAAGTTTTACTGTATAAGATTAATTCTTATATGGATTCACTATCGCTCGAAGGCTACGAAGCCAACGATTTTTTCACTTCAACTGCTAAAATTCATGCAGAAATAATGGCAAGCAACGGAAAAGCTACTTTACTTGAAGAAGGTTCTCTACCAACCGTTCGAGACAGATTAATTGCAAATGGCGGTACTGGCATTGGTAATGAACTTGTTTCTAGTATTAATGTCAAATTTGAAAATAAATATATTAGCTACGATGCCCTTGCAGATTTATGTTTGCAACGTTGGAAAACAGGAAAGTATGCAATAAGTCTTTTATCTCAAAAATTTTTCTTTGCTGGTACTGGCGTCGCATTTGATGAAAAACAAAAAAAATGTTTCGTCTCTATGTACATTGGCAACTACGCTTCTGTTGCACCGCTCGAAGATAGCGATGAAAATTTAATCGTTCCAAGATCTACAAAAACATATGGTATCGACCACCACAACACTGCTTTTTGTAAAAAAGTATTTGCAAATATTCCAAACTACGCCGACTTGCAAAAAGGCTTATCTATCTCCGAAGATGGAATCATAACATTCAAACACAATAACTTAAAAGAAATAAAGAAAATACTAAATGGAGTAAACGACGGACTTGCAGTTGATGTA
>CAYJBL010000166.1:0-4405 GCA_964368115.1 uncultured Bacteroidales bacterium | reverse complement strand
ATCGTGTGTAGATTTAGCATATATACCAATATGATACCTATCTTTATAAATAATAAAATCTTTATTTTCACAATATTTGCCTACTTGAGCATCAAGAAGTGATAATGATTCACTAGCAAGGTTTGTTGGGATATTTAATTTTGAAAGTATTTCGTAAAAAACTGTATTGATACCAGCATATTTTTTTAATTTATTAAGATCGATGGAGATGCGTTTGTTATAATTAGTTACGCATTCATTAAATGCAGAATTAGTATAATCAAATAAAATACTTTCATTATCAGAAAGGAGAGATATAGTTTTTAGAATATTATTTTTTGTTGCGTTGTTTATCTCTTCAAACAGTGGAATTATTTTATGCCGAATTTTATTTCTAGTATATTTTGTATGTGCATTTGTTGAATCCTCTCTAAAACTAATAGAGTTGTTAGTGGCGTAATTATTAATTTCGTCGCGAGATGTATTTAGAAGCGGACGTAAATATTTACCATTTACAATTGTCATAGCGGTTAGGCCTCTAATGCCAGTTCCTCGCAATAAGTTGATTATCATTGTTTCAATTTGATCATCAGAATTATGAGCAACAGCAATATATTTACAATCTTTAGTTTCTGAATAAAGTTTTTCGAAAAAATTAAACCTAAGTTCTCTTGCGGCCATTTGTATAGATAAATTATGTTTTTTTGCATATTTAACTGTATCAAAAGTTTCGACGTAGAGCTTTATTTTTAAATCAGAGCATAGTTGTCTTACAAACAATTCATCATTGTCGGATTCATTATCTCGTAATCTAAAGTTACAATGAGCAACAATGCAATCTATTCCGAATTTATGGAGAAGATATAGCATGCATACAGAATCAATCCCACCACTTACAGCACATATTATTTTATCACCGCGTTTAAGTTTTAAATCAAAAAGTATATCTGAAATATTTTTCACCATATATTTTATTTAGTATGTAAGTCCAAAGTTAGATAAATATTCCGAATATTTTTCTCTTGATATATATTCGCCACCTAAACTTTCAAGGTGTGAGGTGTGAAATTGGCAATCAATAATTTTAATATTGTTTGTAATGCAAAATTTGATTAATTCATAAAATGCTGATTTGCTCGCGTCTGTAACAGTAGAAAACATAGATTCTCCTATAAAAACTTTATTAAGTAAAACTCCATACAGTCCTCCAACAAGTTTATTGTTTTTATAGGTTTCAAACGAATATCCCCATCCTAATTCATGTAATTTGGTATATGATTTAATAATTTCATTACATATCCATGTACCTGCACCATCTTTTCGTTTTGTGTTTGCGCATGCTTTGATTGTTTCATAAAAATTATGGTTAATTTTTATATCAAAATTTTTATAGCTTTTTTTTAGACTCTTAGAAATTTTAGCGTGATTAGGAAAAACAACAAATCTAGGATCTGGTGCCCACCACAGTATAGGATCTTCGATGTTGAACCATGGAAAAATGCCAATAGATAAGGCATATAATATTCTTTGAGGAGATAAATCTCCGCCGATAGCAAGCAGTCCATCCTCCTCAGCTTCGTCAGTGGGAGGAAAAATAATATCATCAATTAAATTGTAAATAGCCACAATTAAATACTTGTATAAATTAAGTAAATATAAGTGCAAAAATAATATATTTGTCTCATGTTTGAGAATATCGAAAAATTTATGCTCCCATGTACGACAAAAAGCGCAACAGGACACGAATGCCCAGGTTGTGGTATACAGCGATCTATAGTAGAACTCATGCAGGGAAATATTATTGAATCGGTAATTTTGTACCCAGCTTTGCCAACATTGATATTCATGATGATTTATGCAATATTACATATTAAGTTTGATTTTAAACATGGAGCTAAAGTGATTTTAATATCATTTATTGTAAATATTGTGATTATTATAGTTAATTATCTGATAAAGATATTATAATTATATTTTTTATAATATATACGGCTAAACTAGACAGGTTTTGTAAAATCTACCGCGGAAAATAAATAAAGAAATATTTGTGGGATAAATAAAAAGGTATTACATTTGCCGACTGAAAAAATGGATCAGTAGCTCAACTGGATAGAGCACCTGACTACGGATCAGGAGGTTGAGGGTTCGAATCCTTCCTGATTCACTGAAAAGTGAATAAATGAGCATCGCAGAGACGATGCTTTTTTTATGAAAAATATTTGGTTAAAAAAAAAGAGATATTAAACATATTTAGAGTGTAAAAAAACGCTATCTTGTCAAAAATTTTTATGACACATTATTTGTTCTTAAAATTTTAGTAATTAGAATAGATTACAAGTGTGATTTAAATGTGATTGTTATTAAAAATAAGAATTTAAAAAAGAAAAAATTATGAAATTATTATCTAAAATTACAGTAGCCTTAGCATTATTTTTATTTGTTATGGTAGGTGTTTCTAAAGAAATTAACGCGCAGACGTTTAGACCTGGGATAAAAGGAGGGTTAAATTATTCAAATGCAAAATTAAATGATGTTGATTTTTCTAAATTGTCGAGTACATATTCAGGGTTCAATATCGGTTTAATGTTGAATATAGAATTATGGATGGGATTTTCGATACAACCTGAAATTTTATTTACACAGACAGGTTTTCAGTTGGATAATGCATCAGTATTAACACCAGTATTGCAGAATCCAGATTTAGCTTTCATCAAAGGAAATGTTGAAATACCGATTAATTTTCAATGGGGTATAACATTCGATAATGCAAGAATTTATGCTCAAGTATCTCCATATTACGGATATTCATTATCTAATAAATTTACAGCAGGTGTAGTATCTATTGATGTTAGTAAGCAAGTAGAAAGAACACAATTTGGAATGGGGATAGGTTTTGGTGTAGAATTTTGGCAATTGCAATTTGCATATAGATACAAATGGGATTTAAACTCAGTTGGAAATAATTTTAGTGAAATTAGTGGCGATATCGGAAGTTTAGTTAGTACTGAAGATTCAAAAATTAGAGGTTCAGAACTTTCTATAGGTTTATTCTTCTAGTAAAATATTGTTTTTTGAAAATATAAAATAAAGGCCGTTTTTTCACGGTCTTTATTTGTTTAATAATTTGTCGATTGAAAGAGAATATAAATTTCAATAATAGAAAGAATTTTATTAATATTGTGAGTTATTAATCTTTTAGGCCTAGATAATAATAGAATAGAATGAAAATAAAAATAGTAAATAAATCTAAACATGATTTGCCATCGTATTCGACTGATTTTTCGGCAGGTATGGATATTCGAGCAAATATAGATTCTCCGGTGGTATTAAAACCACTAGAGCGAAAATTGATACCAACAGGATTGTATATTGAATTGCCAGAATCATATGAAGCACAAATTAGACCACGAAGTGGACTTGCGTATAAACATGGCATAAGTGTATTGAATTCACCAGGGACAATTGATGCAGACTATAGAGGGGAAATAGGTGTGATATTGGTGAATCTGTCAGACAAAGAATTTGTGATTGAAAATGGTGAACGAATTTGTCAAATGGTGATTGCAAAGCATGAGCAAGCAAGTTGGGAGCAAGTTGAGATATTAGCAGAAACAGATCGTGGAGCAGGAGGATTTGGACATACTGGTGTAAAATAAAAAATAAATATATGAACATAATAATACCAATGGCAGGTATGGGTACAAGAATGAGACCCCATACGTTAACAATTCCAAAACCTTTAATAAGATTAGCTGGAAAGCCAATTGTACAAAGGCTAGTTGAGGGAATCGCAAGTGTTTATAAGCAAAAAATAGATGAAATCGCATTTGTTATTGGTGATTTCGGAAAAGAAGTAGAAATGCAGCTTGAACAAATTGCTCAACAAGTGGGTGCAAAGGCAAAAATTTGCTATCAATATGAAGCTTTAGGTACTGCGCATGCTGTGTGGTGTGCTATAGATTCTTTGAAAGGGCAAACTGTTGTCGCATTTGCAGATACATTGTTTTTTGCGGATTTTAAAATAGACAACAATGCAGACAGTATCATTTGGGTAAAAAGAGTGGAAAATCCACAAGAATATGGTGTTGTAAGTTTAAATGAAAAAAATGAAATAATTGGTTTTGTTGAAAAACCGAAAGAATTTATTTCTGATTTAGCCATTATAGGTATATATTACTTTAAGGAAGGTGAAAAATTAGCAGAGGAGCTAAATTATATTATTGATAACAACGAGAAAAAAGACGGAGAATATCAATTAACAACTGCACTTGAGAATATGCGAAATAAATCCTTGGTTTTTGTGCCAGGGCAAGTTGATGAGTGGCTTGATTGTGGTAATAAAAACATCACTGTTTTAACACATCAAAGGATTTTGGAAAGAGATAATACTGCTCAATACTGCTCAAAATTAGCAAAAATAGTAAAT
>CAYJBL010000165.1:1685-4497 GCA_964368115.1 uncultured Bacteroidales bacterium | reverse complement strand
TCATCAATACCACCTAACTCTGCTGGTGCTACAGAATTTTTCTTTGTTAGAGCAAGATCAAAAGCAAGTAAATAGTTATTATCGTTATCTCCAAGATCTATTATAGGGGAGATTAACCATTCATGCCTTTCTACGTTAAATATATTTAATATAGCTGCGTCTAAATTTTCTGTGTAAGTAAATTCGCCATTATGCCAATTTGAAGTTTCTAATGTCGTAAAATTTACATCTTCATCCAGCACTCCTTTACCCCATATCCAGCAGTTTGAAGGAATCTCGTCAGAAAAATCTTCGAAGAAATCTGGAGTTTGGGCTGCACATCTGGTCGTAAATTCTATAGGACCTACCCAATCGATATTGTCGCCACAATTTTTGCGTATGTAAACCTCATAATTTGTTGAACTGTTTAGACCTGTTATTGTGTATGGATTTTCGTTGGTGCTTATTGGATTTGCTGTTTCTAAATCGATTGTTCCAGCTTCACCATAAACAATATCCCACCCATTTACAGAGTGCTTTCCACTCCATGAAATTTCAGCACCTGAATCAGTGATATTGCTTAAAAATACATCTGTTACAGTAGGGCAATCTGTAATATGAATGTTATCTATAAATAAACTCTCATAATTAACCATATCACTACCTATTCCGTCATAAAAATAAAAATAAAAACCGATTTTAACTTCCCCACTATATTCAGACAAATCAATACTCACTAATTCTCCAGTTCTAGAGATATAATTTATATTGTATGCTGGCGCACCTTTGACCCATTTTCTTAATATATTATCGTGTGTCCAAGTGACGCCGCCATCAGTAGAAATTACAACTGCAAACATGGGATTTATTGAGTTAAAATATTGATAAGTAGCATCATATGCTGGGGTTATTGCAGCAAGGTCAAATTCAAGGGTATAATTTGTTGAATTATCACCAAGATCGATAGTAGGCGATATGAGCCATTCACCAAAACTGCTGTAAAAATGACTTATTTTAAGAGAGTTAGAGTTGTTTGGATTGTTTAAGAAATTAGCAGTAGATAAACCTGGACCATAGTAATCAGTGAGGTGTATACTATTATTCGTAAAATTTCCAAACATCGTTTTCCAGCAATCAGAAAATCCGTCGTCGAAGTCTTCGATAATATTTGGAATAAGAGATTCGCAGTTTGTTCGAACATTGATTGGTAGTGTCCAATCTGAAAAACCATCTGAACTTTCACAATAAGCTCGAATATAAATCTCGTAATCCGTATCAGCATTTAATCCAGCGATTGTATATGGATTCTCAGATATGTCTATCGGAGTAGCAGTTTCAAGGTCAACAGTACCTGTTTCTCCACAAACTATTTGCCACGTGTTTTCTGTATCGTTAGCTTGCCATGAAATTTCTATACTTTCGTGAGTAATTTGAGATACGGAAGGTAGGCTTGGGGCTAGACATGCAGGTCTGCTAGTAATTTCGACATCATCAATCATTATTTTACACATAGTATTTGTTACGGTAGACTCACCATAGAAAGCTATTTTAACTAAGCCAGTATAGCCACTAAGATCAATAATCTTTGTATTATTTTCGTCGGAATTAATTTGGTCATATTGAAATACAGAGCCTTGGTTGTCCCATTGTCTTAAAGTATTGGCAGACGACCATGTTTCGCCGTTGTCGGTAGAAATTACAACAATAAATTTATCATCCTCTCCAAAAAGAGTTGGGGTATGAAAATCTGGTATTACATGGTCATAATCAAGATGAAATTTTAGAATATAGTCTTCAGAACCATCGCCTAAATCAATGCTAGGTGAAATAAGCCACTCGAAACTATTATTATTTTGATTCAAAAGTGTAGCTTTATCAGAATCTCCTAAAGACCAATTAGAATGAATTGTACTTGTTAAAATAGCGTCATCAGTAAGTACGCCTCTTGCTTTAGTCCAGCACCACAAACGGTTTGGGAGATTTGTGAAATTTTCGTAGTAATCAGGAGTAAAAAAGACACAATGTGTGGAAAATGAAACAGGACCTACCCATTCAGAATATCCATTATTAACACCACAATACCCTCTAATAAAAACTTCATAATATAAACCTGAAGTCAGATTATTGATAGTAAGTGAATTTTCAGTAACATCTATTGGAATAGCGTTTGCTAAATTAGAACCGCTTTCTATACAGGCTATCTGCCAGCCAGTTTCGATAGAACTAGTAGGCTCCCAAGCTAGAGTTACACTTTCTAGTGTAATATTACTTATTATTGGTGTAGTAGGAGCAGAGCAAGCGGTAAAGCGTACATTATCAATAAATATGTTGTTCTCAGCGTTTTCAATTGTAGACTCTCCGTAAAACCCTATTCTGATAAGTCCTGTATATTCAGACAAGTCGATACTAACAAGTTCACCACTGTTAGAAATTGAATTATAAATGTATTCTGAGCCTTGGTTGTCCCATTGTCTCAAAATATTAGCAGATGACCAAGTTTCTCCTCCGTCAGTAGAAATTACAACAGCAAATTTATCATCAATTCCGTCGGTTTCAATCCCATTATAATCACCGGAGAAGTTAGGTTCTGCTTCAAGTAATGCTAGATTAAATTGTAAGATATAATTGGTCGTTCCATTTCCTAGATCAAAAATCGGAGATATAAGCCATTCGTGTATATTGGAATTGGATATATTTAATTTTGCTGATCGGCTTCCATATATTTCAGCGAACTTTCCCATAGTCCAATTTGATGCTACTGAATTTCTAAAGGTGGTATTTAACTTTAGTTTTCCTTTTTTTATTTTCCAACAATCAGGTATCGTTGCATCAT
>CAYJBL010000165.1:0-1600 GCA_964368115.1 uncultured Bacteroidales bacterium | reverse complement strand
CAATAAGATCTTATTAGTGCTTCGTATGATGTATTTGGTTGTAAATCAGTAATTGTAAATTGTGTTTCGTCAATATTTATAGGGGTATCTGTTTCTGAATTAATCGTTCCAGTTTCCCCATAAATAATTTGCCACGAATCGTTATTATTGATAGAATACCATGTTATAGTAGCACTATTGGAGTCTATCTCAGAAGCAACAATATTGCCTGCTTTATGGCATTGAAAGTCTACAATAGAATCACTTTCTTCGATTAATATATCATCAATATACCAACCAAATTCTTCGATTAAATGATCGGATTTTAATCTAAATCGTAGTAGAATATTATTACCTTCGTATGCAGCTAGAGTAAATCTTTCTTGTTTCCATAAGTCGTTTGAAAGAACACTAGTATTTTCCCAATCTGGATAAGATTCTTCTGTAAATGCAAATTTAGGAATGCTATAAGAGTGATTGTGTACATAAATTCCTTGTTCTAAATAATATTCTACAGGAATATTCGTCCAAGTGCCCCCATTATCTACTGAGATATCAACGTAACAAAAGTCAAAATTCCTTTCAGTTTTTGCAATATGCCAAAAAGATAGCATTGGGTTAGAGTTTTGTGGTAAATAAATTTGAGATTGCAACTGGAGGATATTGTTTTGGTATACGTCTTCTACAGTTGAATAAGGGTTTTTTATACTATGATTTCCAGAAACTTTAAGCTCTGTTTCAAGTTCCCAATCAACATTGTTACCTTCTGTATTTGCAAATTCTCCCAATCCATTTTCGAAATCTTCTAAAAATGGCAGAGTTAAAATATTTGCGGATTTGGTAACTGTTACTGTCCAGTTGCTAGTAGTAATTCCATCTTCCGCAGTTATCGTATAAACAACAGGATTTGTAAAGTTATTTGTAGTGATTCCAGATATTTGTGTTATTCCAGCAATTTTTGCAGTGGCTCCTTCCGACAATGTAAAATTTGCAATAAGATTTGATAAGTCGGCATAATGTACGACTTCAATATTTATTGTTTTATTTGTACTATCAATAATAGGAGCCAAATTGTTTAAAGATCCGAATGTATAAGAAATAATTTCAGTATCTGTATTATCTTCTTTATCAACATCAATAATCCAATCAGAAGAGGTGATTCCATCTTCTGCAATAATTGTATATACTACAAGATTTGAGAAATTATTTGCACTAATACCAGACACTTGTGTTACACCTGAAATTTTTGCAGTAGCTCCTTCCGAAAGGGTAAACTCAGCAATTAAATTATAAATATTAACTTCCTCAGGTACTGTTAAATTAATGGTTTTTGTATTTGAGTTTATTATTGCTGGGGCATGCTCAAGCGCTCCAAATGAAAAAGATAAAATATTAGTTTCAGTGTTTTGTCCTTCTGTTATTATAATAATCCAGTCGGCAATTGTACCATTTTCTGAAGTTATAGAGTAAATTATTGGATTAGAAAAGTCGTTAACGGTATTTCCAGAAATCTGATTTATACCATCAATATTAGCAGTCGCACCATCCGAAAGTGTAAATTCAGCAGTAAGGCTGGTTAAATCCGTCCCATTAACAACGACTAAGTTAATAGTTTTGTTTA
>CAYJBL010000164.1:0-4531 GCA_964368115.1 uncultured Bacteroidales bacterium | reverse complement strand
CGCTTTTTTTATTTCCACTCCTCAAGTTAACATGCTTTTATTTAAAAATTTATCCATTTACAAACACTTACAAACGGATAATAAACGAAAGCAAATACTTATTAACCGAATCCTGTATTCTGCCCACTGCATCTTTGCATCGAAATTACGAATGAGTAAATTCTGAATGTTTAACAATTTAAATTTTGCAAATTATGAAACTTAAAAATCAAATAAGAATAATCGGGCGCTTGACAGCGAATCCTCAAATCAAAAAATTATCTAATAAAAAGAAGATTGCAAGATTAAAGGTAATAGTAAATCAAATGAAAAAACATGGTGGTGAATTTACAAAAAAGATAAAATGTTATAACGTAAGTGTGTGCGGTGAAAATGTAAAGTATGTTGAAGAAAATCTAAAGCAGAATTGTGAAATACTTATAATAGGTCGCATGCTTGCTAGCGATTTAAACAGTAAGCCAAAAAAGTTAGATGAGATTATTGCAGAAAGTATCATCTACAGAAATATCAAGCAAAAAGTAGAAAAAATCGAAATAATAAGTAAGTATTAATCAATAAAAAGTAAGAATTATGAATTTAAGAAATCGAGTACAACTGATTGGTAATTTGGGAGCGAATCCAATCGTGAGAGAATTAGAGAGTGGTTTAAAAGTAGCGCAATTTTCGATTGCAACTACAGATGTTTATAAAAGAAATGGTAAGTACGAAAAAGATACAATTTGGCATAAGATTGTAGCATGGGGAAAACTTGCTGATATTGCAGAAAAAAACTTGTCGATTGGAAGCGAGGTTGTAATAGATGGAAAAATCCAGAACAGAACTTATAACAGTTCGACAGGAGAAAAGCGATATGTTACAGAAATTATTGCAAATTCAATGTTGTGTTCGCCATCAGCACAGAAACAACAAAAAGAACAAACAACACAAATAGCATAAGTATTAATATAAAAATTAGAGTCATGAATTTAAGAAACAGCGTATTTTTGATTGGAAATTTAGGATCAGATCCTACAATCATCAACTTAGAGAAAGGAAATAAAATTGCAAAATTTTCGATTGCTACAAAAGAGTATTTCAAGCAAGAAGAAGAGTACAAAGAAAAAGTAACTTGGCACAATATTGTTGCTTGGGGAGCTAATGCAGCAAAAGTAGAGAAAACTTGCCTTAAAGGCTGCGAAGTTGTAATAAATGGGAAGCTAACAAATAGAAGTTACGACGACAAAACTGGAGTAAAACACTACGTAACAGAAGTGGTCGTAAATGAAATTATTTGTAGAGCAAAAACCCAGCAAGCTTAAAATTTCTCTCATCGATAAAGGTAGCAGATCAAGGTCTCTACCTTTGTTGGAGAGAAGTTTATATTTGCGTCAAAAGATCTAAAAAACTAAGTTAAAATTTGTTTTTCTAATTTCTGTAATGTAAATTTGAACACAAATTAATACTCCGATTTAGGAAATAATAGGTTCTTATCCTGAATTTTGGAGGTAAATATTGAGAGTAGAAACCTAACAATAATAATTCTATAAAAAAGCACCGTAATAACTAGCGGTGCATTTTGTATATATCAATGACAAGTATAATCTATTATGGTCGACCAATAGAATAATAAGTAAATCCTTGTTTTCTTATTTCTTTTGGGTCATAAATATTTCGTCCGTCAAAGATTAGCTTATTGCTCATAGTTTCCATATTATCGTAGTCTAATGTGCTAAACTCTGCCCATTCGGTAACAAGAAATAAGGCATCTACACCTGCTAAGGCTTCGTAACGATTTTCTGCATACTCGATAGAATTGCCAAGTTTATGCTTTGCCTCATCCATTGCAACAGGGTCATAACCAATAATTTTTGCACCTTTTTCAATAAGTTTCTGTATTAAGACTAGTGCAGGAGCTTCGCGCATATCGTCGGTATTTGGCTTGAAAGACAAGCCCCAAACTGCAAACTTTTTCCCATTTATATCTCCATTAAAATGCTTAATTGCTTTATGGAATAAAGTTTCTTTCTGCTTATCGTTTACGTTTTCTACTGCTTTTAATATTTCGAGTGAATAGTCGTATTCGCTAGCCGTTTTGATTATTGCTTTTACATCTTTTGGGAAACACGAGCCACCATAACCTGTACCTGCATTTATAAAGTGCATTCCAATTCGTCTATCCGAGCCTATCCCTTTTCTTACCGCCGTTATATCTGCTCCTACTTTCTCACAGAAATTTGCAATATCATTCATAAACGAAATCTTTGTTGCTAACATTGCATTTGCTGTGTATTTGGTTATTTCAGACGAGACTATATCCATAAAAATAACAGGATGCCCTTTTTTAACAAAAGGTTCGTACAATTCTGCAATCACAGCTTTTGCTCTTTCGCTATCTATCCCAACAACAATACGATCTGGATTTATACAATCATTTATTGCATCTCCTTCTTTCAAAAATTCAGGATTCGATGCAACATCAAAATCAATATTTACATTACGAGTTTCCAATTCTTGCTTAATAACCGCTCTAACTTTTTCGGCAGTACCAATAGGCACAGTACTTTTGGTTATTACCACCAGATAGTCTGTCATTACACGACCTATTTCCCTAGCAACCGACAATACATATTGAAGGTCTGCGCTACCATCCTCATCTGGAGGTGTTCCAACTGCGATAAAGCACGCAGATGCGCCAGCTATACTTTCGGCAATATCAGTAGTAAAATTTAGAAGCCCTTTAGAGTAGTTTCGTTGAACCATTTCCTCTAAATTAGGCTCCCAAATAGGCATTATTCCTATTTTTAGGTTTTCTATTTTTTGTTTATCAATATCTAAGCACGAAGTATTTACTCCCATTTCGGCAAAACATGTACCTGATACCAAACCAACATAACCTGTTCCTATTATTGAAATTTTCATTTATTATTATTTTTTTTATTATTATTCGCCCAACATCATTTTAATAATTTCTTTATCGGTTTCTCTCATTCCGACACTACCTAAGCGACCTATATTTTTTATTGTAGCTTCTACACAATCGTGAATAATTCCATCACCACCGCAAAAATGCTGTCCATTTTTAGCCATTTCATAACCAAGTATCCCTGCATCGACAGAAGAGGCTATCTTTCCTGCACATGATGGTTTTGCACCGTCACAAATAATTCCAGAAGTGATAGCTAAACTATTGATAATCGTAAGTGCTATTTCTTGATATTTAGCACCGTTCAGCCACGCGATTCCTGCCCCAGCTCCTGTTCCTGCCGAAACAGCTCCACAGTAAGCCGACAATCTACCAATTCCAGTTTTTTGATGTATTGTAATTAGATTAGAGACCAAAAGTGCTCTATATAATTTTTCTTGATCTACATTAAGTTCTTTTGCATAAATAACTATAGGCATCGAAGCTGTTAATCCTTGATTCCCGCTTCCTGACACAATTACAACTGGCAAATCACAGCCACTCATTCTTGCATCAGAACCTGCTGCTGCCCATGCCTTTGCCTTAATTTTAACATCAGATTTCTCCCAAGATTCTAAAATTACTGAGCCTACGTTTGCTCCCCAATTTCCTTTTAATCCCTCTGAGGCAATTGCTTCGTTGTATCTAATTTGTTGTTCTAATACATCTTTTACATCGTCTAAGTTTGCTGTTTCTGCAAAGTCAATAATATCCTCAATAGACATTTGACTTCGATCTGTTTTATGTTGTACGGCAACCTCATCACATTGTAAAAGATTATTTAATTGCTCTCCATTTTTTTCAATGTTTACAATATTTGTATGATAATTACTTATTTGAACCGAAACATTATCTTGTTCTGAAAAGACTTTTACAATTAAATCAAATATTATTCCGCTATTAGATGCCTTAACGATGATATTGTCGCCACTTAGAAAATCTTTTATTCCAACTCTGTGCTCATCTGTAAGTTCCGAAATTACTTCTAATATTTTTTCTGGAACTCCACCAATAATTCCTGCTACAGCAGCTGCTTCGATTCCTCGTAAATTATCCGTATTTGGAACAACTACGCTTTTCACATTTTTTATGATGTTACTACTAGCAACCACTTCTACTCGTTGTGGCATACATCCCAAAACTTTTCTTGCCGTAGCTGCAGCATAAGCTATTGCTATTGGTTCTGTACATCCCATTGCTGGAACAAGTTCTTCATGTAAAATATCTACATAAAGAGAATAACGTGCATCTGTTCTTTCCATACTTTCAAATTATAATCTACCTTGTTATTATAACTTTCTTATCTATTGAACTATCTTTAGATATTATTTTAAAAATGTATAATCCTTCGCTTAATCTACTAATATCAACCATATTATCACTATTTGATAAATTCATATTCATCACTTCTATTCCTAATTGGTTGTATATTCTCAAATTTGCTTCATTTTCGCTCATACTTATTGTAAGGTAATCGCTTGCTGGGTTAGGATATACAGAAACATTCTCTAAGATATTTCTAGTTTCTATATTTGTTTCTACTGGTATTAGCGAAGTTGTAAAGAAATTGTAAATTTCCTTTGTATAGTC
>CAYJBL010000163.1:0-4535 GCA_964368115.1 uncultured Bacteroidales bacterium | reverse complement strand
AGGAGGATAAGGCATAATTTCTTGGGTTACAAAAAGAACTTTAGTTTTAGTCATTTCTTGAAAAATTCGTTACTACATAATAAGAGCACAAAAATATAAAAAAAATATCATATTTCAGCATGTAATAGCCAAACGATTTTAAAGTATTTTTATTGTTATGTAATTAAAATCTTTTTATCTAGCTATAGTAGTGTGTTTACAGCATAACTATAAATATTTCAAGAATTACCACGGTGCAATTTTTTTCTACTATTTTAGATTGTATCAGTTTCATGTGATTTTATGCTGAATAACTAGATAGAAAATTTTATAGATTTCTAATTATAATTATTTTTGTGCGACAATAAATAGAAAATGGAATTTAAAAGAATATTATTGAAATTAAGCGGGGAATCTCTAGCTGGGGATCTAAAGCAAGGCTTAGATGAAAATAGATTAATAGAATATGCTGAACAGATAAAAACGATTTTGAAAAAAAATATTCAAATTGGAATCGTGATCGGGGGAGGTAATATTTTTAGAGGATTATCTGGTCAATCAAAGGGTTTTGACAGAGTAAAAGGAGATCAAATGGGAATGCTTGCAACTGTGATAAATTCATTAGCATTGAGTAGTGCATTGGAGTCGGTAGGCGTTAAATCAAAAGTATTTACAGCAATGAATATTGAATCTATAGGCGAACGTTTTGCAAAACCAGTTGTAATGGAAGCGTTGAAAAATGAATATGTATGTATTTTTAGTGGAGGCACAGGTAATCCATATTTTTCGACAGATACAGCATCAGCATTAAGAGCTATAGAAATAGAAGCAGATGTATTTTTAAAAGGTACGAGGGTTGATGGAGTATATACTGCAGACCCAGAGAAAGACCCTACGGCAGTTAAATTCGAAAAAATTACCTTCAATGAAGTATATGAAAAAGAATTAAAAGTAATGGATTTAACGTCATTTACTTTGTGTAAAGAAAACAATATGACTGTAATTGTTTTTGATATGGATACAGTAGGAAATTTAGAAAAAGTACTTACAGATAGAAAAATAGGAACAATAATAACTAATAATTAATATAGAATAATGGAAGAGTTAGAATTATACATGGATGCTGCAAAGGAAGGAATGGATTCAGCAATTTCTCATTTAGAAAAAGAGTTAGGAAAAGTTCGTGCAGGAAAAGCTTCTCCAACAATGTTGGATAGTGTCAGAGTAGATTATTATGGAGTAGTTTCTCCAATTTCCCAAGTAGCTAATATTACAACTCCGGATGCGAAAACTATTTTTATTCAGCCTTGGGATAAAACTGTTTTGCCAATAATTGAAAAAGCAATAATGCTCGCTAACTTAGGGTTTAATCCTGCAAATAATGGAGAGGTAATTCGTATTGTTGTGCCACCATTAACAGATGCGATAGAGGAGTTTAAAAAATTAAAAAAAGATGGACTTTCTGAAGACGTAGCAAAAGATGCGGAGCAAAAAGTACATAAAACGCACGAAGATTATATCAAGAAGGTTGATGAGATAATTGTTGTAAAAGAGCAAGAAATAATGACAGTGTAATTAATTTATTGTGCCTTAAAAAGCATGATGAAAAAAAAGTATCGATAAAATATTAGTAGCTTTATGAGATTCATTTCAAAAAGCTACTTTTTTTATGATTTATCCATTTTTTTATAGCAGAAAAATATTTTATAATATGTTGAATTACAAAATATAAAGTTAATGTTCCGAATATTACATGAGTTAAAATTAACCATTCCAAAGAGTTTTCTCCAGAAAAGAACAAAATAACAAAACCCGTCAAACCAGTCAACGAAAAGAGAATGGAGAAGAGCCATAAATACCCGAAGCTGTATCTGAATTTTTGCCAATTCTTCTTATACCAACTCCAATGATCAGTGATGTGTCGAATAGCAAAGTAGTAGATTATTAAGGATGATATTGCGTGCACGTTCATCCATGTATGGCCATCAATCCATAGAATATCGTTCACAAAAAATGAAATATAGGTGAAAATTCCAGATATAAATACAATAGGAGAAATTGCAAGCAAGTACAAATCATTGTTTAATTTTTTAGTTGCTTTATTTTTTTTAATCATTGTCAGGTACTTATTCTCCAATAATTTTCACTAATACTTTTTTTCGTCTTTTTCCATCAAATTCACCATAGAATATTTGTTCCCACGGACCGAAATCCAGTTCTCCATTTGTTATTGCAACAACACCTCTCTTCCCATTATAGTACGCTTAAGGTGTGCATCTCCATTATCTTCGTAAGTGTTGTGTCTATATCTACTATGCGGCTTTTCTGGAGCTAAAATTTCTAACCAATCTTCTATATCTTGATGCAAACCAGGTTCGTCATCGTTTATAAAAACGCTTGCTGTTATGTGCATTGCATTTACCAAACAAAGTCCTTCTATTATACCACTTTCAGTAAGACATTTGTTGATTTCTGGAGTGATATTAATCAATTGTCTACGGTAAGGAATATCAAACCACAATATTTTTCTGTACGATTTCATTATTCAAATTTGGTTAGAAATGAAATTATCTGTTCTATTTTATTATTTAATTCTATAGTTTTTGTTCTATATTCATCTCTATTATTGATTGTTTCACGAACAGAAACATAGAATTTGATTTTTGGTTCTGTACCAGATGGTCTAATTGTTATTTTTGTACCGTCTGCAAGATCTAGTTGTAGAACATTTGATTTTGGTAAGTTAATGTCATAACGCAAGTCAGATATTTTATCAATAGATTTTCCTTTTTGAAAATCATGAATCATAAGAACCTGAGATTTACATATCGAGTCAGGAGTTTGATTTCTAAACTTGTCCATCATTTCTTTGATTTCTTCAAGTCCGCTCTTACCTTTTTTTGTTAACGATTTTAACCCTTCCAAGTAATACCCATGTTTTATATAAATATCGATTAGTATATCTTCGAGTGTTTTATGCTGTGATTTTGCCCATGCAGCAATTTCAGAAATTAACATACATGCCATTACTGCATCTTTGTCTCGAACAAATTCGCCAGCTAGATATCCGTAACTCTCTTCGCCACCGCCAATAAACTTGGTTATACCATAATTCTTCTCTATAATATCAGCAATATATTTAAATCCTGTTAAAACATCATAACATTTAACATTGTAGTGCTTTGCAATTACGCTAAGTAAATCAGTTGTGACAATTGTTTTTACAATATATTCTTTACCAACGAGAAGCTTTTTCTTTTGCCATTGTTCAAGAAGGTAATATGTAAGTACAAGAGCTGTTTGATTTCCATTTAAAAGAATGAAATTATTATTATTGTTTTTTATTGCAACTCCAAGTCTATCTCCATCTGGATCTGTCCCTAAAACAATATCTGCATCAGATTCTATTGCTTGTTTTATAGCCATTTCAAGAGTCGCAGCTTCTTCGGGATTTGGAGAAGATACTGTTGGGAAATTACCATCTACAGTTGCTTGCTCTTTTACAATTTCAATATTTTTGAAACCAACGTTTTTAAGTGTTTCTGGTAATATATTTACAGTAGAACCATGAATAGGGGTGAATACAATTTTAAGATCCGAACTAGATATAATATCTTTATTCAAACAAAGTTCTGATAGCCTCTTTATATAAATATTATCTATTTCTGTTCCAATAATTTCTACATTTTTAAGATCTGTGTCAAATTTTATGTCTGATGCATCTTTAATGTTTTGAACTTCTTGGATAATATTTTTATCGTGAGGAGAGATAATCTGAGCACCATCTTTCCAATAAACTTTGTAGCCATTATATTCTTTTGGATTATGTGATGCAGTAATGACTACACCACTTTGACAGCCTAATTCTCTAATTGCAAAAGATAATTCAGGTGTTGGTCTAAGATTGTCAAATAAATAAACTTTAAAGCCATTTGCAGAAAAAACAGAAGCAGTAATCTTTGCGAAAAACTCGCTATTATTTCTGCAATCATAAGCAATAGCACACTTTATTTCCGTGTTAGGGAATTGTTTAATTAAATAGTTGCTAAGTCCCTGAGTTGCCATTCCAATGGTGTATTTGTTAATGCGATTTGAACCTACACCCATAATCCCTCGAAGACCTCCTGTACCAAATTCTAAATTTGTATAAAATGATTCTATAAGTAAATTTTCGTCATTTTCAAGCATTTGACGAACCGAATTTTGAGTTTCTGCATCATATGCTTCGTTAAGCCATAGCTCAGCTTTTTTTCATATATCGTTAGTATTCATAATTAAAAATTTGGTAAAATATTTTTATTAGTAAATTCGTCTTTGTTCAATACTTTTCCATTATAAGTTAAGGTTTCGCTAAGTAATAATTTATGCTTTTTTACTCCGCAGCTATAGTATAATGTTATGTTCAAGTATTCATTTAAGAATGTATGTATATTATTTTTATTTACAGCTATTTTTGCTTCAATAATAGTTGCTATTTCTTCTTGAAAAAGAGGGGAATTTCCTTTGCATCCAAATACAACATTAGATCCTTCATGGCGAATAAATAATGATTGAAG
>CAYJBL010000162.1:3049-4541 GCA_964368115.1 uncultured Bacteroidales bacterium | reverse complement strand
ATTAATCTAAATAATCGCTGTAACCAAACTGTAAGTATCGAAAAAAATAATCTTGGTAAAATTAACCACCATAACCCCACGCCTAGGGCAAAAAACAATATTGTATCTTCAACTAAACTATGAGTGTTTGCAATACTTGTATTTAATAGTCGGGCATCGGATTTGGTAATATTTCCATTATTAATTTCGTCAACTATTATTGCTCCTCCATAAGCTAAGCCAAGAGTATTTGCTACAATCCATAAAAACGATGTGGATTTAGGCAGACCCAAAATAAATATTAAAGGGCTAAGAAACTTTATCATTGTATCAATAATTTTGAATTCCTTCAATATATTTTGAAATACATTAAGTGCATATATGATTATTATAATCTTTAACGATAATATCATTGTTGATATTCCCCATTGAGAGAGCATATCCATAAAAGACTCTGGTTTTACATTTATTACATCAAGAAGTAATTTACCTGTATATGATTCAGGTATCACAATATTCAGGAAAAAGCCACATAATAATGCTATAAATATTCTTAACAAACTTATTCTCCAAAATGATGAACCTGATTTTGATTGTATTACACCTTCTACAATTAGATTATGTGAAATAAGGCACATCGAAGCCATTATTGTTACTTCACGTAATTCAAATCCGAATAACGCCATCACTCCTATCGCTGAATAAATACTTGTTAAACACGAAGTTATAAAAACAAAGGCAGCTTCACCTCCCAAGCCTAATAATTTAAAGAAAGGCTCTGTATATTTTGAAATCAAAGCTATTATACCATAATAATCTAATAAAGATGCTAGTAAAGTAATTGGAATTAGCATTTTCAGTAGCCAGAACGTAGATTTTATTGATGGTTGAACAGATTTTTTAATCTGAATAAATATTGTAGTAATTATATCTTTTATCATAATTATAAAAATGCGTCTATTCCAGCATTTTAGGTGTAAAAATAAGGTATCCGATATTTATTCCAAAATTATAGTTGCTTTTTGGAAAACTGTAAGCATTAGCATAAACACCAATCGAGAAAAATGGAAGATTTAGTGCTAAAGTTAGTTCCCCCATATATTCAAACGATTTAAAGTATTCGCCATAATATGCTTTTTCAACTTGTTGTCCATCTATCATTACGTTTCTTCTCATAATTTCTTGCATTGGAGCAAAACCATATAATTCTAATCTAACTTGAAGTGTTGGTGTTAATTTAAAAATTGATGCAACACCTCCTGCCACATATTTATTTGCTCTAAAAGCTTCGTTAAAAGAGATCAAACTATGTGGAGTTGGCGTAAAAGCTGGAGCTTGTAACACTGTTGATGTATATGTAGAAAATAATCTTTGCGTTGAAAATACCGCTTCTGCTTGGTACCCCAAAACAAACCAATCATTAATATTTTTATGACGCTTAATAAATCCTTTTACTTGAAACCAATTCAAATTATTTTGATTTTCGATACTATTTGTTGTCTGAATATTAGCA
>CAYJBL010000162.1:2409-3039 GCA_964368115.1 uncultured Bacteroidales bacterium | reverse complement strand
TAGCAGGTATATAAAATTCATTACCAACTCCCCAATATGCTTTCAAGTATTGCCGCGCACCCGAAGTTGAATAATGGTTGGTACTTATTGTATTTTGATCGAACAAAAGCGATGTTGCAAATATATTATACTCGGCATAATCGAACAATAAATTATCTTGAACTATATTATTTGCGTTAAAATATGAGTCAATTAGTTTTCCATACTTTGCTCCAAACTCTAAAATTGTTTTGTTATTATATGGCAATCCAAATATTGCACCAACAAATGTTTCTCGCTGTTTAACAAAGGCAGGTAAAGCTTCTTCATAAAAAAAAGATTGATTTTCGGTATATTTTCGTTCAGAATAAACACCTTCTATATCTAAATACATAGGAACAACAGACTGCATATATATTTTACTATTTGCACGCATTCCAGAAAACGCATTACCTATTTGGAAATGAGCATTTAAACGTCCAGCATATTTCCCAAACAAACCTAAATAATTGTATCCCAAACCCATATATATTTGATTTGCTTGATGTGAGGAGATGTTACCTCCAAATGAAATGTCTAATTTTTCAGGTGCAGTTACTTCTAGATGCAAATCAAAAAGTTGAGTTTCTTGATTATAAACTGCGCGAGGTA
>CAYJBL010000162.1:951-2399 GCA_964368115.1 uncultured Bacteroidales bacterium | reverse complement strand
ATTTCATCAATCTTTGCATACGATAACATTCTAAAATATGCTTGTTTAAAATCATTTATTGTAAATACATCGTCTATATCGCGTTTAAATTGAGCTTTTATATAATTCTGTTCAATTTTGCCGCACCCAGTAATATATATGTTTTTAAATCGTAGCGGAGGAAGTTTATTTTTATATGCGTCGCGACGTTGTTGTAATTCTTCATCTGAAACTCTTCTTTTAACACGCATTTTGATTGAGTCTATAATCTCTAATGTTTGAGTGTAGCCAATATTCATAACTTCTTGAGCCATGCTAAAATCGAGTACCGAAACCTCATCAAGAAGAAAAGTTATAGCCATTCCATCTTCTGGTTTGATTTCATAATTGGTTTTCTGAAAAATCAATTCATTCAATTGATCAGAAAATTCAGCAGAAGGTTTCTTTGGTGCTTCGCTAAGTATTGCACCAAAAATAAAATCTGGATCGAAATCCTCTTTCATTGCTGTTGTTGGAAAATTATCATACACACCACCATCAAACAGAGGTATCCCATCTTGCCATATTGGTTTAAAAATTAATGGTAATGACATTGACGCACGCACTGCATTCCCCAAGTCTCCATCTTTTAAATTTAGTGTTTTTTTATTATAAATATCAGCAGCAATACAACGAAAAGGTATCATTAGGCTATCGAAATTGCTGTTTGACGCTGCTGTTGCTGCTGCAAATAATTCAACAAAAGCTTGATTCATCTGAATCGGATTAATAAAACTTTTTGGTAAAATATTCGCCTTCACTTGAACCGAGTCGGTAAAGTCGAGTGAAAATTTCACAATTTCAGGAGTTGGATCGGATGTTCTGAAATAATATTTGTTATAATCTTCGACAGTACCAGTTTGCCAATAGCTAAATTCATCCGAAAGCATTAATTCGAGCATTTCGTCTGGTGTATAACCCATTGCATACAAACTTCCGATTATAGCACCTATTGAGGTTCCTGTAATATAATCAATTGGAATATTGTGTTCCTCAAATGCTTTGATGACTCCAATATGTGCAGCACCTTTTGCTCCACCTCCACTTAATACCAATCCTACTTTTTGAGAATACAATTTAGCTTGCAATCCTAAAATAAGACATACTGCCAACAACAATTTTGTAAATTCATACGCTAATAGTTATCTCTTGTATTTAATTACTTAGAATCTCTTTAGAGCTATAACACTAAGTATTTCACATATTTTTTATTAATATTTTTCATCGGTAAAGATATACAAATTAATTGGTTGTGAATATAAATATTTCACAATCTATCCTTTAGCATTGTTTCTCTTCTTTGTATTAATATCAAATGCATCATTTTACACTTTACTACACCTCTTAAAAAACAAAGATGGAACGAAAAGAGTTTTTTAAACTCATATTTCGTTCCATCCAATTTTACAAAATTTTCTTCTATACTCTTA
>CAYJBL010000162.1:0-941 GCA_964368115.1 uncultured Bacteroidales bacterium | reverse complement strand
TTTCTGCTCTAATAAATACACCATCAAGATTAAATTTTAGTTCCATCATATTTCCAAGTTTTACGTCATAACCTGTTGTTTCTTTATCTATCTCAACTATTTTTTGATCTGCATAATTATTCGTAAGATATTCAACAATTGGTGCTGGAATAATACCCATTGGAACTCCTGCAATATGTGATTCAACATTATTCCAGTCGCCATTTTTCTCAAATTCAATATCTGTTCCATCTTGAAAAACAACAGTATATTCTCGATCTAATAAATCTTGATCATACGTTATTGATATAATTTGATCTTTGTTAAAATAAGTTGAAATAGTAGTTTGTGCATTCGATGGTAAATCGTTAATACCAATCACTATATTCTCTTTTTCGCAAGAAACAAGCGTGCCTAAAATAGCTATCATTACTATGAAAGCTGAAAGTGTTTTTTTCATCTGTTATTTTTTTTAATTATTATTTTATTAATCAATTTCAATCAGTTCTCCTATATTATTAAAAGTTAACCCAATATCGTTATTCATTTCCACTTCTATATCATTATTATCTTTTTCAATCTTTACAATTGAGTTTGATGGATATTTACTATTTATATACTCCTTTATTTTTTCGGGAACAACACCCGTCGGAATCATGCAATTTCCTTTACATTCTATTTGTGTCCAATTTCCTTTACCGTCAAATTCTAGTTTTACTCCATTTGTGAGAATTACTTTATAGTCTTTGTCAAAGAAATCATTCTCTTCTGTAGCAATAGAAATCTTATCTTCTGGATAGTGTTCTTTTATAAATTCTTGCACTTTTACTGGCAATTCCTTTTCATCTATTACCTTCTCCGATGCATTAACGGTTAAAACAGATAATAAAACGATAAACATTAATAATAGCTTTTTCATAATCTTCATTCTTAAATTACTTTAATTAAATTCTCGACAAAAG
>CAYJBL010000161.1:0-4575 GCA_964368115.1 uncultured Bacteroidales bacterium | reverse complement strand
AGCAATTAAAAGCGATGCTAATCTTACAATAAATGGAGGTAAAATTACAATTGAAACTTCAACAACAATGGCTGAAGGTTTAGAGAGTAAAGATACGTTAACAATAAATGGAGGAGAAATACGCATAAATGCCTATGATGACTGTATTAATGCAACAAATCATGTGCAAATAAATGGAGGTACAATATATTGTTATAGTCCTATGGATGATGCAGTTGATTCTAATGGGACTATCACGGTGACTGGAGGTAAATATGTAGGAATTGGTTTTTCTTCTCATCCTCCACAAAGCGGTTTTGATTGTGATGAAATGACTTTTAAAGTAACAGGAGGAACTTTATTGGCATTAGGTAGTGAAAATAGTTTTCCTACGGAAAATGTTACATCTCAGTATGTAGTCGCTTTTGGAGCAAACAATGGAAATAAAAATGATGTGATACATATTGTCTCAGATAATGGAGAAGTGATAATGTCGTATACATTAGCAAGAGACTGTTCTCCAATGGCATTGCTGTTTTCTAGCCCTGACTTTGCAGCAAACACTACTTACAATATTTATTCAGGAGGCAGTGTGACCGGAGAGAATGATTTTTATGGATTAAATCTTGATGGAGAATATACAGGAGGTGTTATAGTTGGATCCTTTACAACAACGCAAAAAGTATCAAAAGTAGGTACTTTTATCGGCGGTGGTGGCCCACCGCCAACACATTAGATTGAGAGAATGAATTTTTTTCATTAAAAATGAAGAAAAATCTAAGATAATAAAAAAATAGAAGCTAAACTTATTTTTTAGCTTCTATTTTTTTATTATATAAATTCTATTTATTGTAATTTACTAGCAAACAATTGAACTATGTACCAAGTGTCATTAAGTTTGTAAAATGCAATACCAATATCTTCGAAAGTATCATCAACCATTGTTGAGTAGTTGTTTTGTTGAGATTTGAAAGATTCGAAAAATTGTTTAGCTACATCATTATCAATGTGCATGCCATATGAATTTATCATTGAAACGCTACTATAATTATATCCGATATCACTGATTACAGTGTGAAATTCTCGACCATCTGGGCGATTATCATTCCAATAACCTGCTAATTCACGTGCTCGTGTTAATGCAGCTCTTTCAAGCAATGGATCTCGTCTTAGTGTTTTAAGGTTTGCATTTCTGCGTAAATCATTAATTAACATTAAAGTTTGATCTATTAAATAATCAGAATCGACAGAAGCGGTTTGTGAATTTGAATTGCTTGAATTATTACTTTGAGGATTATTATTTGTATTAGCTTCTGCACCATAATTTGAATTACTATTGGTTGGAAGTGCAAATAGTTGAACACCATACCATGTGCCATTCTCAAAATAGATAGCAATACCAGCTTCTTTTATTTCGGAGTTCGTCATATTGTCGTAGTGTCTAGGGCTTTCTTTCCAACTATCAAAGAGGGTTTTACCAATTGTTTCAGCAGGGTACCCAGAAGCACTTGCTATGTTTTCTGCTCCAACCGAATAATAGTATCCAAGTTCGGTTACTGCGGTAAATGGTTCGGTGCCGTTTGGACGAGTGTGGCTGTAGTATTCAGCCAATTCGCGAACTCGAATTTTTGCAGCTTGTTCAAGGATTGCACTTTTTCTTAATTTATGCAAACCAAGTGAACTACGTAGTTTATTTACAAGTTTAAGATTGAGGTCTGAAGCTCCTTGATATTGATCGCTATTTATATCATTAATAGTTTCAGATGGAGCTAGGCTTGCCATAGTTTTATTGGGAAAACAAAAAGCACTGCATAGTGTTAAGGCAAGAACAAAACAGGTGTTAATACTTATTTTCATTTTGAATTTTTATGTATTGTTTATTTTTTGCAAATTTAGAAATAAATTTAGAAACAATTTAATACGTGGTTTAATATTTGTATGTCGATAATCGGAAATAAAAATATCAATATGGAAGCAATACAAATGATTGAAGAACGCAGAAGTGTTCGTAAGTACAAAAATGAAAAAGTAGATCGTAAACTTTTAGAAGAAATAGTGTCAATAAGTCGCTGGGCACCTTCGTGGGCAAATTATCAAATAGCAAGATATACAATAATCGAGAATGAGAATGTGATAAAACAAATTGCATCGCAAGGAGTAAAAGGTTTTACTTATAATATTAAAACTCTAGAAAATGCCAAAGGTGTAGTTGTTTTGAGCTATATAAAAGGAAAGAGCGGAAAACTAGGAGATAAGGTAAAGGCAGAAGATGCTAGCGCAAGTGAAACTTCGGTTTGGGAAATGTTTGATGCTGGAATTGCATGTCAAACTTTTTGTTTAGCTGCTCATGCAAAAGGAGTAGGAACTTGTATCTTTGGGGTTATTGATGCAGATGAAATTTCAAAAATAGTATCGTTACCAAACGAAGAAACAGTGGCGGCAATTATTACTTTTGGTTATCCAGACGAAGAACCAAAAGCAACGCCTCGTCATTCTGTTGATCAAATTATGAGATTTGTTTAATTACGAGTATTTAGTAATTATTAGTAAAAAAAAATCTCACTAGACTTATTAATTGTTAAATACATAATAAGTCTAGTGAGATTTTTTTATCTAAATGTTTGATAATTAGTTTTTCAATTGCTCCAATGCAACCGCAGTGTTTTTTATCAAAGGTTCTGTGCTTACAGATGTTCCAGTAGCAACCTCCATCCAAATATTTGGAGTTAATTTTCCAATAGGATATATGCGGCATACTTCATCGCCAACAGTTTTTCCTTCAAATTGATCTTCAAGTTGAGATTCAACAATATGTCCGAAAGGGTAGTTTGGTAAATAAAGTGGTATATCTATCATGTGTGAGTATATAGCCAAAATATGTGAATCTTTAGTCCCCAAAATAGGGTAGTAATATTTGTTCCACACTTCTTTAGCATTGTTTAAAATCTCAGTTTTTAATTCTTCAATACTAGCATTAGGATTTTCATACAGCCATCTCCAAGTATAAATATCTACTAACGAAACGCCCATAATTTCATAGCATCCCCAGAAAATATCAAGGGTATTATAAGCTTTACTATTTTCATTTGTTGTATTATGTCCCATTAACATCAGGTCGCGAGTTTGGAAAATAAATGCTAAAGCTTCGGTAAATGCTGTGCTAGGAACGGCGGCCATTGTGAAATAATCAACATCATTAATACTAATTACTTGCTCTACATTATGTCCAAATTCGTGAATTCCAATATTATATCCTTTGTAGTCCATTCCTTTGTCTCCAATTCTTGAACGTAAATATGTTAGGTCGTCTTTCGACATTGCTCCCCAAGCATGACCAGCACCGCGCGAAGCATCAACACGAATTTTTGCACAAACTTCTGCAGCTTTTTTAGGGGTAAAACCAAGTTTTATCATAAGATTTGGTAAGTCTGCTTCAAAAGCTTCGGCTGTAGGGTAACGTTTCATTAATTCCTTACTCAACATATCTTCGTTTAGATTGCTACGATTTTTAAATCCGTCGTACCAAATATCAAATGGCTCTAAGTCGCGACCAAGTCTTGATTTAATCAATTCGGCAGTAGCTTTAACTTCTGGAGAAGAGATAAAAGCCGTAAACATTTCTTCAATTTCTTTGTCGCTTACTTCCATTTGTTGGTTGAATGAACGTTGAATATATGTAGGGTATGTAGGACAATATTTATCCATAGCCATTGATGCCATTGCTATGTTATGAAGTATTTCGTAACGCTTATCAGGTTCTGCAATTACACCAATATTTTTACCGTCTTTTGAAATTGTATTACTTATTGGTTTCCATTCGTAATTAGTATTAGCAATTACTTGCTCTGGAATGGTTTAGTCTACGATATGTTGCATAATTGTATAAATCATGCGTTGTTTTTCTAAACCTTTACCATCTGCATTCGCGTAATTTGATTTTAGTTCATCGCGAAGACCCCAATGCGAAATTAGAGCCATATCGTCGGCAAAAAGTTGGTCGCCGTTTTCGTTACGAAGTTTACCCATCATAATATTATAGTTGGAAATATAATTATCGCCAGTACTCAACTGTGTAGATAAGTGCTGTGCAGCCTCTGCAGGAATGCGTGAGTTAAATAAGTCGCCAAGGCGAGCATACGCCCATTCTTCTCGAGACCAGCTTTTTCCAAGTGTGTTTTTTTCTTCTAATGAATAAAATGGGAAATTTAGTAATGTGTTAAATGCAATTTTCGAACTAAACATATCATCTGTAAAATGAGCAAATGGGTCAAGTGCTCCAAAAATTCTATCCATTTCTGTAATTTGCTCTCCTCTAACATGTAAAGGTCTTTTGAGATTTAAACTGATACGATTGTAATTTCCGTAAAGAATTGCTAGATTTCTGTCCATTGTCATATAGAGATTATGGCGTTCATCTTTGTTTGCAGCATAATTTTCTTTGCAAAAAGAAATGAAATCTTCTTCAGATCCATCTGCTTTAGTCCAAAATTTAGCAGCATTGTTTACTCCACGTTCTATTAAATTTATATCTGAATTTGGATGTGATTTTTTTAGTTCATCAATACTAGACTCAATACTTTTTGTAGTAATACTACT
>CAYJBL010000160.1:0-4582 GCA_964368115.1 uncultured Bacteroidales bacterium | reverse complement strand
TTTTTTCGTTGTGAAAAAGTATGTGCCTGTCTGGCATGAAGACGAAACGTATGTTTTATTATTGTAAAATATGTATTGCTTTGCATTAGCTTCTTAATAGGCACGAATAAATATTCGCACCAACAGCGAGATTGAGAGATTGCTTCGTCGCGTTGCTTCTCGCAATGACGGAAAAGAACAGATCGCCACACTTCGTTCGCGATGACGATTTTGCTATACATTATCGTAGTATTAAGATAAAATTCATTCTGAATTTTGCCATGATACAAAACGAAAAATAATACCAGACACAGAAGCCCCATAAAAACGACAAACCATATCAATTTTATTAAAATTTACGTTTAAAATTTGTTAGTAAACTCTAAAAATTTATCCATATTTCAATTTTATATTTAATATTTTTGCTCGAAAAATATACAAAATGAAAAGATCACACGAGTTAGAAAAAATTGCTTCACAAGTAAGACGAGATATACTTAGAATGATTCATGCAAAAAATTCTGGTCATCCAGGTGGTTCTCTTGGAGTTACAGATTTATTAGTAAGTTTATATTTCGATGTAATGAATCATAATCCGAATGAATTTACAATAGATGGTAATGGACAAGATTTATTTTTCTTATCAAACGGACATGTTTCAGCGGCATGGTATAGCGTATTAGCTCGTAGCGGTTATTTTCCAATCGAAGAACTATCTACATTTAGAGCAATAAATACTCGCTTACAAGGTCATCCAACAACAGCAGAGCACTTGCCTGGCATACGTGTTGCAAGTGGTTCGCTTGGTCAAGGTCTATCTGTAGCTTGTGGAGCTGCTCTCGCAAAAAAATTAAATAATGATAGTTCGTATGTTTATTGTTTAATGGGCGATGGCGAAATAAATGAAGGACAAGTTTGGGAAGCTGCACTCTTTGCTCAAGCACGCGAAATAGATAATATCATCGCTTTTGTTGATTATAACAGAAAACAAATTGATGGCTCTACAGACGAAGTTATGAATTTAGGAAACTTGACAAAAAAATGGGAATCATTTGGTTGGGATGTACTTGAATGTAACGGGAATAAAATTCATGAACTTATCGAAACTATTGAGGAAGCCCAAACAAGAACAAACAATAAAAAACCTATTATGGTAATTATGAAAACCGAAATGGGTATGGGAGTTGATTTTATGATGGGAACCCACAAATGGCATGGTGTTGCTCCTAACGATGAACAATTAGAAAATGCACTATCTCAACTTGAAGAAACTTTAGGAGATTATTAATATTCTTAATGTCTTGAAAAAAATTATAACATTAGCAGGTCTTTGTTTCTTGTTTCTTTCATCGCTTGCACAAATAAAAAATGATGTAGAAACCGAAAAACCTCTTACGCGTATTCTTTTTATTGTCGATGCTTCGAACAGCATGCTTGGCGATTGGGATGGCGGCATTAAATTCTCTAAAGCACAAGAACTTATGTTCGAATTGCTTGATTCACTAAAAACAATTCAAAAATCTGAAAATTTAGAAATCGCAATGCGTGTTTATGGTCATCAAAGCCCTGTTCCTCCTCCCGATTGCAAAGACTCAAAGCTTGAAGTAGCATTTGGAAAAAATACAATTGACTATATTAAGCAAACTCTCAGCAATATTGTTCCAAAAGGCACTACTCCTATTGCCTATTCGCTTGGTCAGGCCGAAAACGATTTTCCCGATTGTCCAGAATGTAGAAATATAATTATACTAATTACAGATGGAATTGAAATGTGTAATGGCGAACCTTGCGAAGTAAGTTTGGCTTTACAAAAAAAAGGAATTGTTTTAAAACCATATATTATAGGTATAGATATTGACATTAAACTATCTAGTATACTTGCATGTATGGGAAACTACTTTAATGCTGCCGATGAAGAAGAATTTAAACAGGCTGTAAATACCATCGTCGGGCAAGTAACAAATCTAACATCTGTACAAGTAAATTTACTAGATACTTACGGAGCTCCAATAGAAACAAATGCTTCTATGTCGTTTCATGACAATCTTTCGGGCGCCGTTCGCTATACTTACGAACATACCATGAATAGCCAAGGACAACCAGACACTATTTTCCTAGATATACTATCAACTTACGATTTAAAAGTACATACTATTCCTGCAGTATATAAAGATAGTATTACACTAAAAGAAGGAGTTCATAACATTATTTCCTTACCTGCTCCGCAAGGCAGATTAATGGTTGATATTGACGGTGATACAAGTGCAAATTCAAACATAAAATGTATAATTAGAAAATCTGGTTTACCAGAAACTTTATATATTTTGGACGCAGATAAGCAACAAAAACTACTAACTGGACTATATGACCTTGAAATACTTACAATGCCTCGAACTTATGTAAATGCTGTAAAAATAGAACAAGGTAAACTAAATAAAATAAATATAGAGCAACCTGGAGATGTGATTATTAATTTTTCAAACCCATCTTATGGAACTCTTATACATGAATATGGAGATGTTCTTACAAATTTATACGACTTTACACCAGAAAAAACACATTATAAATTCCGATTACAACCAGGATATTACAGAATAATTTACAGAGAGAAACAACATAAAAAAGCTCTAAATTCGAGCGAAACAAAATTTAGAGTAAACCCAAAAGATTTTATTATAGAAAACTTATAAAAACAAATAATATGAAGTACACATTTAGCGAAAAAAAAGATACCCGTTCGGGTTTTGGTGCAGGACTTAGCGAAATTGGAGCAAAAAATGAAAATATCGTTGCATTATGTGCCGATTTAACAGGCTCTCTAAAAATGGATGACTTTAAAAATAAATTTCCAGAACGTTTTTTTCAAGCAGGAATCGCAGAAGCAAATATGATTGGAACTGCTGCAGGACTAACGATTGGAGGAAAAATTCCATTTGCTGGCACTTTCGCAGGATTTGCTACAGGAAGAGTTTACGACCAAATTCGTCAGAGTGTGGCATACTCAAATAAAAACGTGAAAATTTGTGCTTCACATGCTGGTCTTACTCTTGGCGAAGACGGCGCAACACACCAAATACTCGAAGATATTGGACTAATGAAAATGTTACCAAATATGACAGTTATTTGCCCTTGCGATTACAATCAAACAAAAGCTGCAACAATTGCAATTGCAAACTATGATGGACCTGTATATCTTCGTTTTGGTCGCCCGAGCGTGCCAAATTTCACTCCAGAAAAGCAAGAGTTTATTATTGGAAAAGCAGAACAATTATACGAAGGAACAGATGTAACTATTTTAGCAACTGGACATATGGTATGGAAAGCAATAGAAGCTTGCGAAGAATTGCAAAAAAATGGAATTTCAGCAGAGGTTTTTAATATCCATACTATTAAACCTTTTGATTCGGAGACTGTCTTAAAATCTGTAGCAAAAACTAAAGCAGTAGTTACTGCAGAAGAACACATGCTAAATGGTGGACTTACTGATACTGTTGCTCAACTACTTGCTCTAAATTCGCCTGCACCTATCGAAGCTGTTGCTGTAAACGATAAGTTTGGCGAAAGTGGAACACCAGAGCAATTACTTGAAAAATACGGATTAACTACTGAAAATATTTATTTAGCTGCAAAAAAAGCAATTAGTAGAAAATAATAAATGATAGACTTTAACGATAGCAATTTTTTAGATGCAATAAAAAATCCTAATGATAAAAATCGGATTTTTAAAGCTATCGTTGAAAAATATCAAGAACAAATATATTTTCATATTCGTAGGATGGTATACGACCACGATGATGCAAACGACCTCGTGCAAGATACCTTCTTGAAAGTTTTTACAAATATGGAAAACTTTCGAGGTGAGTCAAATTTATATACTTGGATATATAGAATTGCAACAAATATATGCTTAAATTTTATCGCTAAAAGAAAAAGACAGTATGTATTTAGAGTATTATCGTGGGAAGATGATGTGTTTTCAAGATTAAAAAGTGACTCATATTTTGATGGAGATGAAGCTCAAGTAAAACTTCAACAAGCAATACTTAAACTACCAGAAAAACAACGATTAGTATTTAATATGAAATACTATAATGAACTAAAATATGAAGAAATATCAGAAATTTTAAAAACTTCTGTCGGTGCTCTTAAGGCTTCGTATCATCATGCCGTAAATAAAATTGAAAAATTTATAAATGACAATTAAACTTTTTTAACTTTAGATTATCTAATTAGTCGTATGTCAGCAAAAGATTTAAATAATATTCCCAAAAAAGACTGCTTTAAAACACCAGATGGGTATTTTGAGCAGTTAACAAACGATATTGAGACCAAAGTACAAAATCATTATAAACCTAAAAATGCTTTTGAAATTTTTAAACCATATATTTATATGGCTGCTTGCATTTTAGGTCTTGTAACACTGTTAAGATTTGGATTAAACCTTGCTGTCGATAAACATAGCTTATACCCGACAAATAACCAGGCTAATGCTACAGAATCAAATATGATAGATATTTTAGTGCAAGACGAATCTTTATTATATTCTTATTTAATCGAAGACGAAACTTCCTTAGTATCTAACCAAATATCAAATGATGATATT
>CAYJBL010000159.1:2653-4603 GCA_964368115.1 uncultured Bacteroidales bacterium | reverse complement strand
ATATATCAGAAATAGATAGAGGTTTGATTTTCTTTTCTATGGCAGAATTTTACTTGATTAATAATAAACCATCAAAAGCATTTGAATTGTTAAATATTGGGATGTTGGAAAACGATGTAGAAATTGATCTGAAAGCTAAAATGCTACTAATATTATTAAAAGAGATAGACAAAAATGTTGTTATCAAAAATAATTTACAGGATTTATTAGAATTAGTAATAGATGCGTATCCAGAAGAAATGACGTTAAGAGCATTGAAAGCAGATTTATTAATTTATTTAAAAGATTATGAAAATGCTCAAAAAGAATTCGATTATATACTTTCATTAGACAAAGAAAAATATAAAATATGGGAGCAAGCTTTATCTGTTGATTTTATCCTAAAGGACATGGAAACAATGTTTAAGCGAGCAAAAGAAGCGGTGAGTTTATTTCCAAATATAATAAGTTTATATAGCCACTATATTATTTCTGCTTATATGACTGAAAATTATAATGATGTAGTAGATGCGGTAGATAATGCTTCAGATATTATTATCAATGATAAAGTGTTACAAACAGAGTTTTTAGGATTGCAAGGAGATGCATATCATAAACTTGGCGAACATGAAAAATCGGATTCGGTTTATGAATTAGTATTAGATAAAGATGCATCGTATGTATCTGTTTTAAATAATTATGCATACTTTCTAGCCGAAAGAGAAGAGAAACTAGATAGAGCCTTAGAATTAAGTACTAAATTGATTAAATATGAATCAAGCAGTTCAACATTTTTAGATACTCATGCATGGGTTTTATATAAAAATGAAAAATATGATGAAGCATTAATCTACATTAACAAAGCATTAGATAAAGACTCTACCAATAAAGTATATTTAGAACACAAAGGAGATATTCTTTTTAAATTAAATGATAAAAGTGGGGCACTTGAGTTTTGGAGATTGGCGGAAAAGCAAGGAGATGCTTCAGAAGAATTAAAAAGAAAAGTAGAAGAAAATTCTAAATTAGAGAAAAATTGAAAAATAAAATAATTGCATCAATAATCGTTACATCAGCTATATTTATATCGCTATCGTCGTGTAGAGTTTTATATGATAATTCTGGTAATGTAGAAAATATTTCACCAACAAAATTGTATGAAAAGCAGCAAGAAAACGAATTAAAATACGATAATATATCTTTTAAATTTACAGCAGATGTGCAAATTGGTACTGGAAATAATATTGCAAAAGAAGAATTTAGCGGAAATATTAGAATACAAAAAGACAGTATAATTTGGATTAGTCTTAGAATGTTGGGAGTCGAGGGAGCAAGACTAGTATTTACAAATGATTCGATAAAGATTTTGAATAGAATCGATAAAACTTACTATGCAGGTGATTTTTCTTATATAAAAAAACAATTTAATGTTGACTTAGATTATGATGTGATGCAATCAATAATTTTAAATTCTTTTTTTATTTATGCATCAGAAAAAAAAGAAGAAAAGAAAATAGTAGAGAAAAAATTTAAAAATTGCATCGATACATCATTGTATTGTATTAGTTCTATATCTGAAAGAAAATATTCTAAATTTTATGAAGATTCGGCAAAACGTGACAAATGGGAGAGGAAGCTTGCAAGAAAAGAATTAGGTGACACTGTCGTCGAAGAACAAGATTATAAGTATAATGTGTTTATATTTCAGACGGTGAAGATTTATCCAGACATATTTAAAATGCAAAGTATCTATATAAACGATTATATTAGAGAACAATTTTTGCTGGTGGAATACGATGAATTTTTTATGACAAATGAGCAGATGTTTCCGCATAAAATATTTCTTGAAATAAGTACAAATGAAACGGATATGTGGCTTGATTTAGATATTGATAATGTTGCAATAAATACAGAAAAATTATCGTTTCCATTTAAAATAAGTAGTAAATATAAAAAGATTTAATATAAATA
>CAYJBL010000159.1:0-2631 GCA_964368115.1 uncultured Bacteroidales bacterium | reverse complement strand
TTATAGCTAATGTATTGTTTGCTCAGTCAAGAAAAGACTTAGAAAATAAGAAACAAAAAACACAGGAGCAAATATCTTATACAAATAAGTTGTTAAAGCAAACGCAAGAAAATCAAAAGGAATCGTACAATAGTTTGATGTTGATTAGCAATAAAATAGAAGTGCGAAAGGAATTGATCAGAGACATAAATGCAGAAGTAGAATCTGTAAAAGCACGTTCGTTAGAGGTACAAGAAATAGTCCGTATTATGGAAGAAGATCTTGTTAAATTAAAGCGCGAATACGCAAAGATGATACAGGTTGCATGGAAAAATAAAAATAAATATAATGAACTTATGTTTATTTTGGCCGCAGATGATTTTAATCAGTCATATCAACGATTAATATATATGCAGCAATTAGCTGAATTTAGGAAAAAACAATTTAAAGCAATAAATTCACTTACAGCGATATTGGATATTCACTTAGAAAAATTAGAAATAAATCAAGCTCAGAAAAAAGCTTTGTTAGATGATGAAATAAGGGAGGAGAACAATCTTAGGAAAGAACAAAAGCAACAAGAATCTGTTTTAACTAGTTTACAAGGGCAAGAGGAAGATTTGAAGAAGAAACTAAAGAACCAGCAAAACCAGATGTTGCGTTTGCAACGAGAAATAGAAAAATTAATAGCAGAAGAAGCAAAAAAATCATCAGGATCATCATCAGGATCGTATAAATTAACGCCAGCAGAACAGATAGTAAGTACAAATTTTGGAAAAAATAAAGGTCGCTTCCCATGGCCAGTAGAGCGAGGAGTAATAGTTAGTAACTATGGAAAACAAAATCACCCAATATTAAAAAATGTTGTAATAGACAATAAAGGGATTGATATTTCAACAACCGAAGGTGCAAGTGCAAGGGCAATCTTTGAGGGAGAGGTTCGTAAAGTAATATCAATCCCAGGAGCTCAGAAGGCTGTAATTATTAGGCATGGAGAATATTTAAGTGTATATACGCACCTTGAAGAGGTTTATGTGTCAGCAGGCGAGCAGGTAACAATAAAGCAATCTATAGGAAAGATATATACAGATACAGTGGAGAAAAAAACAGTATTGCATTTAGAAATTTGGAAAGGTAGCCTTACATTGAATCCAAAATTATGGCTAGCAAAGTAATATAATGAGCGACGGATTTGATATTTTACTACAAAAATTAGATGCCTTTATTCGAAAATATTATTTGAACAAAATAATAAGAGGTATACTACTAGCACTATTGGTTTATGCTATGTGGTATATTGTCATTGTTGTTGCAGAGTATTTTGGCCGATTTTCAATCTTACCACGAACAATATTATTTGTGGTAAGTGTTTTATTGGTACTGTCAATTTTTGTAAAAATGATATTAATTCCTATTTTAAATTTATTCAAAATAGGAAAAGTTATATCTCATAAGCAAGCAAGTGAAATTTTGGGACAATATTTCCCAGAAATTTCAGATAAATTGCTAAATACATTAGAATTGAAAAATATTTCAGAGCAAAATGCTGAGGTAAAAGATATTATTCTTGCAAGTGTAAAACAAAAAACACAAAGTATAAGTCCTGTGCAATTATCAACAGCAGTCGACTTGCGAGCAAATCTAAAATATTTAAAGTTTATTATTCCACTTATTGCAATAATATTGACTGTGTTTATCTTTTCGCCAAGTGTGTTGTCTGATACTACTGTACGAATAGTCAACTTTAATGAACATTATGAAGTGCCAGCCCCATATACATTCAAATTATTGAACGATACACTAACTGTGAAAAAAGGGAGTGATTTTATTGTTCAGGTCGAAGCAAAAGGAGAATATTCGCCAGATCAACTTACAATAAACTATGGTGGAAATGGATTTTATATGGAAAAAAAATCATTAGGAAGATTTGAATATACATTTAGAAATTTGAATAACTCGTTAGACTTTTACTTTAGCACTCAGGAATTAAAGTCAGAAAATTATAAAATAAATGTACTTCCTAGACCAGTAATAATTGATTTTGAAGTAAGAGTAGATGCTCCTAGTTATACTGGAATTGAATCAGAAATATATAATAACTCAGGAGATATCACAATTCCAAAAGGGGCAAATGTAACTTGGGAATATAATACAGCCAACTTAGATTATCTGTCAATGATTTTTGATACAACATTGATTCATACTAATAGAAACGAAAAAGGTTTATTTAGTTTGTCAAAACGAATACTTAACTCAAGTGTATATTCAATAATTGCAAAAAATGATTTTTTTGAAGAAACAATCGGAGTTCAGTACCAAATAAATATTATTCCAGATTTGCATCCATCCATATCTGTTCGTCATATTGTAGATTCTGTTGATTTGTCAATATTATATTACAGTGGATTTATAGATGATGATTATGGTTTTTCATCTTTAAGTTTTAATTACGAACTTGGCGAAAATTCTGATTCAATAGTAAAAATAGATATTCCATTTTCTAAATCATTAAGCTCTCAGAATTATTATTTTGCATTTGATTTTAGCTCAATTGATACAAAAGGAAAAGAAGTTCGGTATTATTTTGAAGTTGCAGATAATGACGCAGTAAGTGGAGCTAAAAAAACAAGAACTAATCAGATGACTTTTGTT
>CAYJBL010000158.1:4380-4612 GCA_964368115.1 uncultured Bacteroidales bacterium | reverse complement strand
AATATTACCAAGAACAAAAGCGACTGTATCTCAACATCTATCAGAATTAAAAGATGCAGGATTAATTCAAGGAGAATTTATTGCTCCTAAAGTAAAATATTGTATTAACAGAAAAAATTGGGAATTAGCACTTGATCTATTCGAGAATTTTTTCAAAGAAATTGAGACTAAATCAGAATGCTGCAAATAGCTTTATTGCTATTTTTTTAACAAAAGCATTCGTAGTTTTACG
>CAYJBL010000158.1:0-4370 GCA_964368115.1 uncultured Bacteroidales bacterium | reverse complement strand
TAAATAAATAAAAATGGAAATTAAAGTATTAGGAACAGGTTGCTCATCATGCAAGGCATTACACGAAGCAACAAAAAAAGCGGTAGAAGAATTAGGAATAACAGCTAACATCGTTAAAGAAGAAGATATGATGAAAATCATGTCATACAACGTTATGCGACTTCCAGCTCTTATTGTAGACGAAAAAGCTATTTCATCTGGTAAAAAATTATCAGTTTCTGAGGTAAAAAACTTGCTGTCTAACCTATAAACTAAAGAGAAATGAAAAACTTATTTTTATTAATATTTGCTAGCATGATAATAATGTCATGCAACAACACAGCACCAAATAGCGAAAAAGCAGAGGCTGCTAATAATAAAGAAGGTATTGCTGAAGGTACACTTAAAGTAATGACTTTCCATGCAAAACAAAGATGTATTACATGCGAAGCGATAGAAAAACTAACTTCAGAAGTTGTTGCCGAACTTAATAATAGTAAAATTATGCTTGAAGTAATTGACATCTCTGATGCAGCAAAAGAAGCAATTGCGGATAAGTACGAAGTTGCTTGGACATCATTAATTTTAGATAATGGCAAAAAAGTAAACAATCTTACTGAAATGGCATTTAAGCATGCAAAAAACGAACCTGAAGTTTTCAAACAAAATTTAAAAACAGAAATCAATAAATATTTCGAATAATGGAATGGATTCAGCATTTATTAGACAATAGTAGTATCCCTCTATTTACTGCTTTTTTGCTTGGTCTAGTAACCGCAATAAGTCCGTGTCCTTTAGCGACTAACATTACTGCTATAGGATATATTAGTAAAGACATTGAAAATAAACATCGTGTTTTTATTAATGGGCTTTTATACACATTAGGCAGAGTGATTACATACGTTGGTATTGCATTTATTATTATCCCATTACTAAAAGAAGGTGCAAGCATATATGCTATTCAAAAAGCTATTAGTTCTTATGGAGGACTAATAATATCACCTATTCTTATTCTTATCGGTTTATTTATGTTATTCAAAAACAAAATAAAACTTCCTCAATTTGGTTTTAGAGGAAATACCGAAAAGGTGAATAGAAAAAATTGGTGGGGAACTATTCTTCTAGGGATGTTATTTGCCCTCGCGTTTTGTCCAACTAGTGGAGTATTTTATTTTGTAGTACTAATGCCATTATCAGCGGCAGAGGCAGAAGGATATCTACTCCCTGTAATATTTGCTATTTCCACCGGAGTGCCAGTAATTATAGTAGCGTGGATACTAGCATATAGTGTAGCAGGATTAGGCAAATTCTATAAACGCATGCAAACATTCCAGAAATGGATGAATATAATTATTGCGTGTATATTTATCATAATTGGGATCTATTATACAACTATATTTTACTTTTAAAATACAAAAACATTATGAAAATTTTAATATTATGCACAGGTAATAGCTGTCGCAGCCAGATGGCTCATGGATTTTTACAATCCTTTGATAAAGACCTAACTGTCTGTTCAGCAGGAACAGAAGCTAGTGGGAAACTAAATACTGGAGCAGTAAATGCAATGGCAGAAATTGGGATAGACATTTCTCATCACACGTCTGACTCTGTAGAAAAATATATCAATGACAAATGGGATTACGTAATTACTGTTTGCAGTGGAGCAAACGATGCTTGTCCAACATTTATAGGAGATGTAAAACACCGAATACACATTGGTTTTGACGACCCATCTCACGCAGAAGGAACACCAGAATTTATCGAAAGCGAATTTCGCAGAGTAAGAGATGAAATAAAAAATGAATTTTATACTTTCTATATAGAACAAATAAAAGGGCAATCTGTTCCTAAATGTTCGTGTGGAGGTAACTGCTAGAATATATTATTATGATACAAAAATTTGCAGACTGGCTAGTTTATGGCATCTTTGGATTAGATGCAGACTCTCACATTGGAGCGTCTATAAACTTTTTCTTTTACGACACTATAAAAATAATAATTCTATTATTCTTTATTAGTGCTATAATGGGTGTAATCAACGCCTATTTTCCTATCGACAGATTAAGAAATTATTTGACCTCTCGTAAATTGTACGGGCTACAATATTTTCTAGCAGCATTATTTGGAGCTATAACTCCATTTTGTAGTTGCTCATCAATTCCGTTATTCATCGGATTTGTAAAAGGGGGGATACCATTAGGTGTAACCTTGTCGTTTTTAATAACTTCTCCTCTTGTAAATGAGGTTGCTGTTGCATTGTTTTTAGGTGCATTCGGACTTAAAGCAACATTGATATATGCAGGCTCTGGTATATTATTAGGAACTGTTGGAGGAATGATTCTAGGAAGATTTAAACTAGAGCGCTACCTTAGCCCTTGGGTACAACAAGTTCAGGCACAAGCAGAAATAGAACGCGTAGAATGGGAAGAAGAAAAACTTAGTTTTATGAAAAGACTTCCTTCGATTATTAAAGAAGCATGGGGTATCGTTCGTTCTGTATTACTATACATAATAATTGGTATCGCTATTGGAGCAGCAATGCACGGGTATGTACCAGAAGGTTTTTTTGAAGAATATCTTTCTGCCGACAAATGGTATAGCGTTCCTCTTGCTGTAATCTTTGCCGTTCCGATGTACGCTAATGCTGCGGGAATCGTTCCTGTAATTCAAGTATTTGTCGCAAAAGGCATTCCCTTAGGAACAGCTATTGCTTTTATGATGGGAGTTGTTGGATTATCAATCCCTGAAGCGACCCTACTGAAGAAGGTAATGACATGGCGACTCATTGCAATTTTCTTCGGGACTATAACAATTGCAATAATCGGTCTTGGATATTTATTTAATTGGATATTATAATTGCAAAACTCAATTTGCCGAAATTACATTTCGTCAAAAGCAAACTGGACAGCTTTATTTATTAAAGCAACCAACTTAGCAGTAGATTCAAAATCTACTGCTATTTTTTTTGATAAATTTCCACTATATAAATAATCTTGATTTATAGATTTATCTATATGAAAATGTTTTAATCGCAATAAATCGTCATAAGGCGAGTCTGCTGGAAATCCTTTTGGCGTACGCTTTAATGTATCGCTATCTACACCTAAAATAAAGTTTCTAGTTTTTGCCTCATCTATAAGTTTACGAATTTCTTCTCCATTGCATAATATTTCTTCTCGTACCGAATACAAAACCTTAGGTTCTGGCATATATAATCCAGCAGACAACATAGACCCTCCAAATGGAAAATAATTTGTTGATAATTCTCCTTCAGGTTCAAGATGCACATAATAACCACAATAACCCGATTTTTTTCCACCCCTTACAATATAAGCTCCCATGTGAGTTTTGTATGGTGTTTTATCTTTGGAAAAACGAATATCTTTATTTATTCTATAAGTAGATTGCTTTACCGTAATATTTTCTATTTCTGGGTCGAAACTAGAAATATCTCTTATTAATTTACTTACAAACTCCTCGAATAATAATCGTATTTCTTTATATCTTTTTCTGTTAGCATCAAACCATTCTTTTGTATTGTTTTCTCGTAATTCGGCAAGGAAACCTATTATTTGCTGATATTTATTCATCTGTTATTTGTTTTATTATTATTTTATCGGTCAGATAGTACTCTCGACGAAAAATATCATTGCCTCTGGAGTAATATACAATGAGTATTTTTCATTCTCGTTTCATAATCTATTTGTTACAATGATCGTAATTCAAAAAGAGTTATTTCTGGACGAGTACCCAAGCGCATCGGAACTCCAACAGCACCTATCCCATCATTGATGTAAAGTATTTTATTTTTTTCTTGATACATACCACTCCATTCGTCATACATCCAAGAAGCAGGAGAAAAAGACGTTCCAAAAATGTTTACCTTAAACTGCATTGCATGGACATGACCAGCAAGAGTAAGATCAAAAGGAGTGTGTTTCGCAATTTTATCGCGCCAAAATACAGGAGAATGAGACAATAAAATATTATATGCAGAATCGTTTACTCCGATACTTGCTTTTTCGAGGTCGCTATTATCATCAAATCCTTTTCCTCCCATATTTCCAACTCCAGATATAGAGATAAATTCTGCGCCTTTATATATTCGTGAAGACGCATTATCTAAAAGTTTCCAATTTAAGTCTTTTAGATATTTTTTTAGTTTGCTTAAATCATCTTGACGCTCTTCTTCAGAATCCCACCTATGATATTTTCCGTAATCATGATTTCCTAGACACACATATATACCATCTTTTGATTTAAGAGCTTTCAAGTCTTCGATAAACGGTTTCATTTCCCACGAAACTGTATGAACTATATCTCCTGTAATAAAAATTACATCTGGGGCAAGAGCATTTACCTTTTCTACTAGTCGCTCAAAAAATTTA
>CAYJBL010000157.1:0-4637 GCA_964368115.1 uncultured Bacteroidales bacterium | reverse complement strand
TTCATTTACAGGTTTGTTTTGCATAAATTTTTCTAGCTTTTGAATATCATCATAGCTATAAAAAGCTATACACTTTCCTTCTCCTCCATCACGGCCAGCTCTTCCTGTTTCCTGATAATAACCTTCTAAAGATTTTGGCACACTATAATGTATTACAAATCTCACATCTGGTTTATCAATTCCCATTCCAAAAGCAATAGTTGCAACAACGACATCAACTTCTTCATGCAAGAACATATCTTGGTTTCTAGATCTAGTAGCCGAATCTAATCCAGCATGGTAAGGTATTGCTTTAATATCATTTTCTACTAATATTTCTGCTAACTCTTCTACTTTTTTTCTACTTAAACAATATATTATCCCTGATTTACCTTGATTATTTCTTATATATCTAATAATTTCTTTAGTTGTCTGCACTTTTGGTCTTACTTCATAATAAAGATTATGTCTTCTAAACGAAGATTTAAAGACTTCTGCATCAAGCATATCAAGGTTTTTCTGGATATCATGTTGAACTTTTGGTGTTGCTGTAGCGGTTAGAGCCATTATTGGTGCTCTTCCTATTTGATTTACTATTGATCTTATTCTTCTATATTCTTGTCTAAAATCGTGTCCCCACTCTGAGATGCAATGTGCTTCATCTATTGCAAAAAATGATATTTTAAATTTTTTAAAAAATTCAATATTATCTTCTTTAGTCAGAGATTCTGGTGCTACATACAGTAATTTAGTTCTTCCTGACAAAATATCATCTTTAACAATATTTATTTCTGTTTTATTTAATGAACTATTTAAAAAATGTGCTATTCCATTTTCACTGCTAAAGCCTCTCATTGCATCAACTTGATTCTTCATCAATGCAATTAATGGAGATATTACTATTGCTACCCCATTTAACAGTAAAGCTGGCAATTGATAGCATAAAGATTTTCCGCCACCTGTGGGCATTAAAACAAAACTATCTTTTCCTTCAAGTAAACTTAAAATTACTTCTTTTTGTAGGCCTTTGAATGTATCAAAGCCAAAATATTTCTTTAATAAATCAAATATTTGTTTTTCGTCATTACTCATAGAAACACCTTTTAATTTTTATACAAATTTAAAAATATTATACAAAAATGATACCTCAATTTACACAAAAATAAAAACAAAAATAATCGTACGTAAAATAAAATAATTGTAGCTTTGTGGGGATAATAATATTATGAATTATTTACATGGATGATAAGGAAATAATCAAAATAGCAACAAACACGCTTTTAATTGAATCTGAAGCAGTTAAAAAAATTGCAAGTTATATAAATGATGATTTTGTTGAAATTGTAAAACTGATTTCGCAGTCAAAAGGAAGAGTAATTATAACAGGAATTGGAAAATCAGCAAATATAGCGATGAAGATTGTTGCTAGCCTCAATTCAACAGGAACTCCTTCTATTTTTATGCATGCTGCCGATGCAATACATGGAGATTTAGGTATCATTCAAAGTAACGATATTGTAATTTGTATTTCAAAAAGTGGAAACACTCCTGAAATAAAAGTCCTAATACCTTTAATAAAGAGTAATAATAATACTTTAATCGCTCTAGTTTCTGATATTGATTCATATTTAGCAAAATCTGCAAATTATATTCTGCGTGCAAGTGTAGATGCAGAAGCGTGTCCGAATAATTTAGCTCCAACATCTAGCACAACAGCTCAATTAGCTCTTGGCGACGCACTTACTGTTTCTCTGCTTGAATATAAAGGGTTTTCATCAACTGATTTTGCAAAATTTCATCCCGGAGGTTCGCTTGGCAAAAAACTTTACTTAAGAGTTGAAGATATTATTCAAATGAATGAACTTCCAAAAGTTTATATCAATGACAATGTAAAAACTATACTTACTGAAATAACTACCAAACGTTTGGGAGCAACTGCAGTGATCGATAATGACGATAAAATAATTGGAATTATTACAGATGGAGATATTAGACGTATGATCGAAAATTATTGTGATAACCTTTCTGAAATTAAAGCTGAAAATATTATGTCAAGAAATCCAATAACAATAGAATATAATGAACTTGCTGCTAATGCGTTTCAAATAATCAATCAACATAATATTTCACAAATAATTGTTACCAAAGATTATAAATATTTTGGGATTTTACATGCACACGATTTAATGAGAGAAGGCCTTATTTAATGCTCAAAATATACTTAAAATGAAAAGAACAGGAATAATTCAGATCGATGAATTAATAACCGAAATCATTGATAAGAATAAACTCAATGATGGATTAGATAAAGTTAGAGTTAAAGAAATTTGGAGTAACGTCGTTGGTGTATATATTGCTAGATGCACTACTGAGATTAATATTTATGGAAACAAATTAGTAGTATCTGTAAACTCATCTATCGTTAGAAACGAACTACAAATTATTAAATCTGAAATAGTAAAAAGAATAAACAAAGATTTACACCGTGAGTTTATTAATGAAATTATTCTACGATAAAAAATATTTTTATGCTAGATATTAAAAGCTTGAGACAAAAAACCAGTACATTTTCTACAAAAATACATGAATCTCAGAACATTGCTATTATTCCTCATAATAATCCAGATGGAGATGCAATAGGCTCTGCATTAGCTTTGTATATATTATTAAAAAAGATAAACAAGAATGTACAAATAATCAGTCCTTCTATTTTTCCTGATTTTCTTAATTGGATGCCAGAAAGTAATAAAATAAATATTATTAGTAAAAGAAAGGGTGCTAAACCTGACGTATTTAGCGATATTGATTTACTTATTGCAGTCGATTTTAACTCAACAAGTCGAATTGCTAGCTTAGGAAAATATTTTGATGAGAGTTCTGCATATAAAATTGTAATAGACCATCATCCAGATCCTGATAATTTTTCTGATTTATTGATATCTGCACCTGAGTATTGCGCTACTTCCGCTCTGATTTTTGATATAATTAAAAATTCTATTTTTCATGAACAAATGGATAAAGATATTGCAACTTGCATATACACGGGAATTATGACGGATACAGGTTGCTTTAGTTATAATAATTCCTCTACTCCAGAAACATTTAATATTGTAGAACAATTGCTACATTATAAAATAGATAAAAATAAAATTTACGATAGCGTATATAATTATTTCTCTGAAGATAGAATGCGATTTATGGGTCACATATTATTAAATCGTATGGTACTTATACCAGAACATAAAGCCGCCTATATATATATTACAGCAAAAGATCGTCAAGATTTTAATGAACAATTTGGTGATACAGAAAATTTTGTAAATCTTCCATTATCAATAAAAAATACTGTTTTTTCAGCAATTTTTATTGAGCGTGATAATTTTGTAAAAATTAGTTTTAGATCAAAAGGTAATTTCTCTGTAAATGAATTCAGTAACAAACATTTCAATGGTGGTGGTCATACAAATGCAGCAGGAGGAGAAAGTCATCAAACACTAGATAACACTATTAAACATTTCACTGAAGTTATCATCAATTATTCTAACGAACTAAACAATTGTACAGCAAATGATTAAACAAATCACATACACTATATTATTCTCATTAATTATCTTATGTGGTTGTAATAATAATCAGGAACAAAGCCCAGAAAAGAAAAAGGCATACTCTGAAGTAAAAAAACAACATGAAGATGAATTATTAGAGTGGAATAAAAAAATTGTAGATATTGACCATACTGTTATTCAGAAATTTATTGAGCGCCGAAAATGGGATATGAATATTTCTCCAACAGGTTTATATTATCAAATATTAAATAATAATAATAATACAAAAGCTATTAAAGATAATACTGCAGAATTTACATTTAAAACTTATTTGCTAAACGGAACGACATTATATTCTTCACAAGAATCTGGGAATAGGTTTTTTAAGCTTGGTCATAACCAAACAGAACAAGGGCTAAATGAGGGTTTATTAATGATGAGAAAAGGTGAAAAAGCGAGATTTATCACCCCACCACATCTTGCATTTGGCGTTGCTGGTGACGGACATAGGGTTCCTGCATATTCTATACTAGTTTACGAGATAGAACTTATTGATTTAAAATAAATATTAATATGAAACTACAAATAACTCTTTTCATACTCACAGTTTTTATTATTTTTTCATGTAAAAATAATAACTCTGATTTTGATAAAACTGAATCTGGACTTGAATATAAAATAATCATAAAAAATAAATCAGATAATAAACCAAAAATTGGAGATGTTATGATACTTCATTTTAGTTATGAAACCGAAAGTGGAAGTATTATTTTTAATTCCATTGAATCTAATAGAGACTATCTAAGAAAACTTGAAAAGCCAAATCACACTGGCGGCACTATTGAAGAAGGATTTTCGCTTTTATCGATAGGTGACTCTGCAATATTTAGATTAAATGCTGAAAGTTTTTTAAAATTCTCAGAAAATTATTCAAAATTACCTCAAAATATTGACACTAAGGATAATATTATTGTAAAAGTAAAACTTTTAGATATTCTCCAACAAACAAACTTTGATTCTCATATTTCAGGACAATACCATAAAGACTTTGAGCAAGAAACACTGTTACTTAAGCAATATATTAAAAATACAAATGTTACTATAGAACCTCGA
>CAYJBL010000156.1:0-4694 GCA_964368115.1 uncultured Bacteroidales bacterium | reverse complement strand
AAAACCTAAAAGAAGTAATAATCATAGATCTCTTCTATGATTATTACCATACTAGCGACAGCCTCACGTGTAAGACATGTGAGGCTGTAGTTGTATTATCACAATTATTCCAGTCTGAAGATTATGCATAAAAGGCTAGCCTGAACTATTTTTGCAGGCTTAGAATCTGTTTTTAAATTAGATTCGCAACTATTACACATTAATTTATAAACACAACACAATGAGACGACCGTTATTTTTTCTATTGTTTTTTGTGCTTCCCTTGATTGCTTTTGCGCAAGAGAAGAGCGGAGCACAGCAGTTTTTTGACAACCTGAAGCGCCACGAAGGTAAGGCCTATGCAGGCACAGTGACCGAAGGAGCGCGAGAGGGGGATGGCTTCAGCGGAAAGAATTTGGTAATGCACGTACTCCGTTGCGAGGAAAATCGCATCTACATCCCCTTCAACGTCGGAGACAATCGCTCTCGCACTTGGATCTTGACATTCGAGAACGATCGCATCCTGCTGAAGCATGACCACCGACATGAGGATGGTAGCGACGATAAGGTGACGATGTATGGCGGATGGTCGACGAATGCAGGTACGAGCGAAATGCAAATGTTTCCAGCCGATCAAGAAACGGCGACTTTAATTGATTATGCTGCATTCAACGTGTGGTGGATCACGGTAGATGATACAAAATACACCTACAACTTGCGCCGCATCGGTTCCCCACGCATCTTCACAGTCACTTTTGACTTGACCAAACCAATTGCTACGCCTCCTGCGTCGTGGGGATGGTAAGAAAAAGAAAAAGGACAGAACTTCAAGTGTTAAAAACAGAGCCTGTTTTTAACACTTGAAGTTTATTGAAGGAAAACTAAGCTTGGTTTTTAACACTTGAAACTAAATCAAGGAAAACTGACCTTGGTTTTTTATCATTTAGGTTCAAGTAATGGAAAACTAACCTTGTTTTTTTACATTTGAAACTAAATCAAAGAAAACTGACCTTGGTTTTTTATCATTTAGGTTCAAGTAATGGAAAACTAAGTTTGTTTTTTTACATTTGAAACTAAATCAAAGAAAACTAACCTTGGTTTTTTATCATTTAGGTTCAAGTGGAGTTACCAACCTAAATTATAGAAAATGTTGCTTAACTTTGACTATAATTTAGGTTGGTAACTCCACTTTTTCTTATTTGAAGAATATAGAGAGCTTATATTTGAAGAATCAGAACTAATTGATTTTGTTACAGGAGCAGAATTGCTAGATTGGGCATTAAAAAAATATGACAAAGGCGATATTCAAGCGTTAAATGAAAGGCTGGCAGTTAATATACTTTATCAACTCGTCGATAGATCATCAGAGATAGAAAAAAATACAAAGCGTTATAATAGGCTTATAGGGTTAAAAGACAATATAGATTTTTATCTAAATAGCAAAGATGATTTTGCAGAATTTATACCGCAAATCAATAAAATACAAGACGAAATCAATGAACATGAGGCTCAAAAATCTAGACTTAAGGGTGAGTGCAACGAAATAGAGTATAAGCGTGGTGATTTATTAACCGAGTATCGAAAACTAGAGGATGATGAAGCTAAACTAAAGAATAGAATTGCAGATCTTAAAAATCAAGAAACTGAGTATAATCAAAAACTAGAAGACCAATATAAAAATGAAGAAAAGGAACTCATAGATAAAATCGCATCCTTAAAAAAGAAGCTACATAAGATTCAAGAGAAACACGATATAACAGAAAATGTTGCTAAGCTTCAGGAGGATAAGGCGTATCTTACAAGATATAAGAGCGACTTGGAATCCGAAACAAAGAAACTAAAGGATGAATTTAAGGATCTTCAAGAAAGGTGCAAAGAACAATTCAAGAGTGAACAGAATAATGCCGCTAAGATATTAAGCGAACTCGTAAAATCTAAAACCCATTTAGACTTTATTCGTGGCAAGAAATTCTCTTCAGAAGACGAAGAGACTGTTTATCGTTATAATTATGAGCCAAAGAAACAATATGATTTTGAATCATATGATCAATTGCGCGCAAAATTTATCGAGATTCTAAAGAGTCAGAATAGAAAATGTGAAGCGCATTTTGTTGACAATTTATTGATATCAACAAGTCAAAACCTATTCACTTTATTTGTTGGACTTCCTGGAACTGGGAAGACGAGTATGGCTCGTATGATGGGTGCATGTATATCGGGTTCTAATCGTATAGCAGAAGTTTCTGTTGGAAGGGGATGGACCTCTCATAAAGAGTTACTTGGATTTTACAATCCGCTATCAGGAAATTTTGTGGAAAGTCATAAAGGATTACATAATAAATTGCGAGACCTTGATTACGAATGTAACAACGACCTGTATGATCGTAGCCCCATTCTATATATAATATTAGATGAGGCAAATTTAAGTCCGATAGAACACTATTGGTCGATGTTTATAAATGATACAGATCGTGATACTAATAGTCTTTTTGAAATTGATTTAGGTAATGGAGGCTTAATCAATCATAGAAATGCTATAATATTTATTGGGACAATAAATAACGATCATACAACAGAGAAAATTTCACCTCGTATACTAGATAGGGTAAATTTGATATATTTCAGACCTGAAGATATTGATCAATTTAATGCGTCTTCTGTACTAGAAGAACTTTACGTGCCGAAACAGATGCTAGAGCATTTTTGCGTTGTATGCAATTCGTCAGATAGCGATTATGTTGGAGAAACAAAGCTTAGTAATCAAAAAGAGAAATACAAAAGAGTTAAGATACATATGCGTGATAAAATGCATATATTTCTATCACCTCGCATTGACAATGCTATGGAACAATATTGTCGTGTGGCGAATAAATATATGAATGAAGAAGATAGACCCTTGGATTATTTTATTGCACAGCGAGTGCTACCACTCATTTGCCGTGGAAATAAAGAAACACTAGAAGGTCTAAAATCAATTATTTCAGAATTCAAACTAAATAAATCTGTATCAGTTAATATACTGGAACAAATCATCAAAAGAGGCGAAGATCAATATGATCAATATGATTATTTTTCAATAGTCGGGTATTAGTGCTATGGTAAAACTTGAAATTATTGACTGTACCAATAGAGTTCCTGTAGCTTTGAAGAACGGAGTGTTTGTTGTAATGGATACGCATTTCTACGAAATTAGTATATCCTTAAAAGAGCCAGCAAAAAGTGTTGATATTTATCTAGAGGATTATTTGCTGCAAAATGTGCACTACTCTGAAGATAAAAGAAAAATGACTCTTTCAAGGCAATCTTTATTTATCGACTCTAGAGGTGTTGTTGATTTAATTATTGATGATTATAAATTTCAGTTTGATGTCTGTAGTAAGAAGCTTAATTTCAGTGAAATAGAGAAAATGGTTTTGTGTCTTTATAACCAAGATGATACGTTATTACATAGTTACTTGTCTAGAAATAAATCACAAGCAGACAAAAATATACAAGCAGATACGTCAATCCCACTTTCAGCAAAGTATATACATAAAATAGACGACATAATTAGGAAATATGACAGACTTATACCAGAGTTTATAAGAACCCCGTATACTGTTATTCGAAGACATGAGGTTTTGTGTGATTATAGTGAGGCGGTAAGAGATTATGATATTAATTGGCTCCTATCCAATCTAGATAATATAGAAACTGATAGTCGATATATAGATCACCCTAATGCAATCAAAATAAATGATGAATACGGTTGGATTAACAAGATCTTAGCTTCAGAGAATGTTGTGTCATTTAATAATTATGAAAATCACGTAATTATTGGAGGTTTGCATAAAATACAAAAGGAAATCAGAGCTGCACGAAAAGAAATCCAACTAAAGCTCAATAGCATGTCACAGAGGCTAATGTGTTATAGTCAAGATAGTGAGTATGCTAGTTTTAGCGATATAAAAAGTATCCCATTGCTACGAACGGAAAAATCTCTATGCCAAATAGATCTCCGTGTAGGAGAAATATTATTGCAGTATAAAAAGATATTTAAAGGCGTAAAGGATGATACAGCACAGGCAATATTACTCCCACCAAAATGCACTCCTGTATTCAGATCATTCAAACATTATAATGCAATCTTTCAGGATATTATGTGGTTATATAAAAATAAATATAATTTGAACGGAGAAATAGATCTAGTTGGACTAAAAAACGTTAGTGAATTATATGAGGTATATTGTTTGTTGCAGATAAAGGATTGTTTTGAAGATGTTTTTAAAGAGCAATTTAATCGTAATAAATCAGAATTAATCAGTATTGACAAAAACCTTGTGATTTAATTACACTATCAACCGAGAGTCGATTTGTCTCGTGATAAATCGACAACTGAATTGGTTAGAATCTCGGGTAATGATGGAGAAATTACAGATAAAAGGAACAAGAGTAATAGTTATTATAAGCCTGATTACGTATTGGAAATTATGACAGAATCTGAAGTGCGATACGTCATTATGGATGCTAAATATAGCCGATACTTAACGGCTCGAAACATAAGGCTTTATGACTGTATAAAAAAATACATATTAAACATTGGAATTTATGGAAACAAATATCAAAAGGCGGATTATTTGTTTGTAATTAATCCTGAAAGAAATAAAGAGCAATTCAATACAGATATTGTTCCTTCGGATTATTATCCTCGATATGGCATAATGTGTCTAAAACCA
>CAYJBL010000155.1:2116-4713 GCA_964368115.1 uncultured Bacteroidales bacterium | reverse complement strand
TGCAATGAAACGTATTGATATGATGGATAAAGATGATGACATGCTGCAACATATTGTACAGCCACATATACAATTGTTACCCAATACTTCAGGTGTTAGAAATGCAAAGGAAGCAATTTTTGCTGCGCAACTTGCTCGTGAGGCATTTCAAACAAATTGGCTTAAATTAGAAATTCACCCAGATCCAAAGTATTTACTTCCAGATAGTATTGAAACACTGAAAGCAACAGAAGAATTAGTAAAATTAGGATTTAATGTATTACCATATTGCCAAGCCGATCCAACATTGTGTAAACATTTAGAAGAAGTAGGAGCAGCTACGGTAATGCCACTGGGGTCACCTATTGGTTCAAATAAAGGTTTGCAGACTAGAGATTTTATTCGAATAATAATTGAACAATCAAATATTCCTGTAATAGTTGATGCAGGAATAGGGGCACCAAGTCACGCAGCAGAAGCAATGGAAATGGGAGCCGCTGCTGTACTAGTGAATACTGCAATTGCGGTTGCTGCAGATCCAGTGCAAATGGCAATTGCTTTTAAAGATGCTGTTATTGCCGGCCGTAGAGGATACTTAGCAGGTTTAGCATCTAGTCAATTTATAGCAAGTGCAAGTTCTCCTCTTACTTCATTTTTAGACGAAGATTAGATATGTTTAGCGACGAATTACAAAAAATATCGTGGAATAAGACTTTTGAGAGAATAAATTCAAAAAAGTATTCAGACGTTGAAAGGGCATTATCAAAAGATTTTTTGACAGTAGACGATTTTATGGCTCTTATTTCGCCAGCAGCAAAACCGTACTTAAATACAATGGCGCAACTTAGTCAAGAGTATACAATGCAGCGACATGGAAAAACTATACAATTGTATATTCCATTGTATTTGTCAAATTCGTGTGCAAATGCTTGTGTGTATTGTGGTTTTAATGCAAAAAATAAAATAGAGCGAACAATACTTACTTTTGACCAAATTCAAGCGGAGTATGATGCAATAAAAAAATTAGCACCGTTCGAAAATTTGCTTTTAGTAACTGGCGAAAATCCTGCAAAAGTTGGAGTCGATTATTTAGCAAGAGCACTTGACATGGCAAAACCAATGTTTAGTAATTTACAGGTTGAAGTTATGCCATTGGAAGTAAGTGAATATGCAAAATTGATTGATCACGGTTTGAATGGGGTAATTTGTTTTCAAGAGACCTATAATAGAGAAAATTATAAAAAATATCATCCTTCAGGCAAGAAAAGTGATTTTGTATGGCGTGTAGATGGTTTTGACCGAATGGGACAAGCAGGAGTGCATAAAATTGGAATGGGAATTTTAGTTGGACTAGAAGATTGGCGCACAGATGTTACAATGTTAGCGCATCATCTAAGATATATGCAAAAGCATTACTGGAGAACAAAATATAGTGTGAACTTTCCACGTTTACGACCAAGTGAAAGTGGTTTTCAGCCTAATTCAATAATGACAGACAAAGATTTAGCACAACTTACATTTGCAATGCGTATTTTTGATCGAGATGTTGATATATCATACTCAACAAGAGAATCGGTAAAAATGCGAGATAATATGGCATTGTTAGGAGCTACAACAATGAGCGCAGAAAGTAAAACCGAACCAGGTGGATATGTTTCATGTCCTGAAGCACTTGAACAATTTCATACTTCAGATCAACGGACAGCTAGAGAAATGGAAGCAGATCTAAAACGTTTAGGCAGAGAACCAGTTTGGAAGGATTGGGATAGTGTTTTTGATGTAAAATAGAACTATGAATTTGAATTCAGATCGTTATGCTCGCCAAATGCCAATAATAGGTGTTGATGGTCAAAATAAAATGGCAAATGCAAAAATTCTAATTGTAGGGGTAGGAGGTTTAGGATCTCCAATTGCTTTATATCTGTCAGCTGCTGGAATTGGTACAATAGGTTTGATTGATAATGACAAAGTAAGTACTTCTAATTTACAGCGTCAGGTTTTGTATGAAGAATCTCAAGTTGGAAAAAATAAAGTTGATTGTGCGAAACAAAGGATTTTAGCAATAAATTCTAACGTAATTGTAAATACAATAAATTCTCAATTAGATGAAACAAACGCTGAGGATATAATAAAGAATTATGATATTGTTGTTGATGGGTGCGATAATCTTGAAACTAGATATTTAATTGATAATATTTGTAGAGAATTACAGAAACCGTACGTTTATGGAGCAATAAATGCTACTGATGGGCAAGTCGCTGTTTTTAACTATAAATCAAAGATTTGTTACGCTCAGATATTTCCTAAACCTATAGATAATAATAAAACACAAAGTTCACCACCTGTATTAGGACTAACTCCAGCAATAATAGGGAGTGCACAAGCAATGGAAGTTATCAAAATATTAACAGGAATAGGAGAGGTGTTAGACGGAAAACTGTGGACATACAATTTATTAACCAATGAAAGTAGTTGTTATAACTTTGCCTCATTTTTTTGAAAGAGAAGCAAAAATCATAAATGCGATTTTGGGAAATGAAATAGAAAATCTAAAATCACATACAATTGAAGCTTTACACATTCGCAAGCCAAATTCGACAATAGAACAGGTGAATGAA
>CAYJBL010000155.1:0-2106 GCA_964368115.1 uncultured Bacteroidales bacterium | reverse complement strand
ATATTTGGTTTTACATGATCATTTTGAATTGTTAGAACAGTATAAATTACGAGGAATACACTTAAATTCTCGAAATCCTAAAATTTCTGAATATACAGAAAACTATAAATATATCAGTTCTTCGTGTCATTCGATAGGTGAACTTAAAGTAGAGGAAGTCAGGTTGTTAAAGATTTGTAATCGATACCAGAGATTAAATTTTTCGTACTTATTCTTGAGCCCTATTTTTGATAGCATTTCAAAATATGGCTACAAATCTGCATTTTCAGAATCAGATTTAATCGAAGCACATAAATCTGGCAAAATCAACAATTCGACATACGCACTAGGTGGAGTAAAGTTAGATTCATTAACTTATTTAGAAAAATTTGGTTTTGGTGGAGCTGCGATTTTGGGAGACATCTGGCAAAATAATTTATAAGGTATTATTTTGTTGGTTTATTATTAGATTGACCAATATTTTTCATTTTAATATATTCTTCCCAAGATTTTGCTTTTTTTTCGGAAGCAAATGTTTCGCGTTGATAGTAGTGACACATAGCAGCAGCTAATCCATCGGTAGCGTCGAGTTTTTCGGGAATACTTTCCATTTTCAATGTTTTTTGTAACATCCACGCAACTTGTTCTTTCGATGCAGCACCGCTGCCTGTAATTGTTAGTTTTATTTTTCGAGGTGCGTATTCAAAAATCGGAATTGAGCGAGTTAATGCAGCAGCAATTGCTGCTCCTTGTGCTCTGCCAAGTTTTAACATAGATTGTACATTCTTTCCCTGAAAAGGAGCTTCAATTGCTAGTTCGTCAGGTTTAAAGCCGTCTATCAATTGAATTGTACGTTCAAAAATATGCTTTAGTTTATTGAAGTGTCCATCCATTTTGCGCATATCCACAATCCCGTAGCCAACAAGTTCTATTGCCTTGCCTTTTTCGTGAACAACACCGTAACCCATAATATTTGTTCCTGGGTCTATACCTAAAATTACTCTATCTTTAATCGGTTTGTTCATTGTTGTCGGTTATTTTGCGGAGATTTTTTCTCGCATCAACAGTAAAAATACTACCTGGGTAATCGGAAATTAATTTGAAATAAGCCTCTTTTGCTTCATCTAAATTATTTAGCTTCTCTTGAATTATTGCATATTTATAAAGCGCATTGTCAGCTAAAATATCATAACTATGATCGGTAGATAGTTTTTTGTAAAATTCGGCCGCTTTAGTATAATTTTTAGTAGCTTCATAAATAAATCCCTTTTTGTATAACACATCGTCAGAAAGAGAGTTTGTCGGATATAAGTCTATAATAGAATCTAAACAAATCAATGCTTTTTCGTATTGTTTTGAGAATACGAAGAAATCGGCTCTTGCAAAGATATGTATACTCTTTTCAGTAGTATCAACACTATAATTTTCAGAAATAAAATTACTTAGTTCCATGGCATCGTTGGCAATAAGCTTAGAAGTGCTTGCCTTTAGAATATCAAGTTGAGCTTGCGACCACTTGAATTCTCCTGTGTAATAAGCTAATTTAGCTTTTTTAAATCTAGCTTCATGTCCTATTGGGCTTTCTTTTACAGTATTTTCAACTTGTGCATAAGTTAAAATGGCATCCCATTGATTATTGTCAAGAAAGTATATATCACCTAAAAGTAATTTTATTTCTTGAGTATCTTCGTGAGAAAAAACTTTATTTTTTATAGAATTATTTATCAAATCAATTGCCTCCGAATACTTATTTAAATAAAGAGCTTTAGTATTTACTAAGGCATAAATAACTTTATACGACAAGTAACTAGGAGTTGAACTCAATGCATCTGTGAGTGATAGTTCTAATTTTTTAAATTCTTCGATATTGGGTTCTAAAGATGATGAATATTTTAGAAATAGGGCATAAAGGTATTCAATATTAGCAGTTTGATATAATTCATTTTTATTTCCTTTAGATAGAATATGATTAAAAGCATCAATAGCTAGTTGATAATTATCATTTTCGTACATTATTATGCCGAAATCTAAAATGTCACTTGAGTCAGTTTTTTTTCGTTTATCTATTGCAATGAGTTGATTTAATGCAGCTTTATATCGTTTTGTTTGCATGTATTGCCATATTAG
>CAYJBL010000154.1:0-4787 GCA_964368115.1 uncultured Bacteroidales bacterium | reverse complement strand
AAAAACATTTAATTCAATTAAATTATTATAACTTTGCTGACAGAGAATTTTAATCAAAACATTATATTAACAGATAAATTAAATAAATTATGTCACAAATAGGAAAAGAAGTCGTTGATTTTAAAGCAGAAGCATATATCAACAATGAATTTAAAACAATTACAAAAGCTGATATTTTAGGAAAATGGTCTATATTTTTCTTCTACCCAGCTGATTTTACATTTGTATGTCCAACTGAATTAGAAGATTTAGCAAATAAGTATTCTGAAATTAAAGCTGCCAACTGTGAAGTATATTCAGTATCATGCGATACTCACTTTGTTCATAAGGCTTGGCACGACACATCTGAAGTTATAAAAAAAATACAATACCCAATGCTAGCAGACCCTACTGCTGTATTAGCTCGTGGTTTTGATGTAATGATTGAAGAAGCTGGAATTTCAGAAAGAGGAACTTTTATTGTAAATCCAGAAGGTAAGATTGTTGCATACGAAGTTGTAGCTGGAAATATTGGACGTAATGCCGATGAATTATTTCGTCGTTTACAAGCGCTTCAATTTGTTGCAGAAAACAAAGGAGAAGTTTGCCCTGCAAAATGGCAACAAGGCGCAAAAACATTAAAGCCTAGTATTGACTTAGTTGGTAAAATTTAATTATTACCAATTATAGATTTTTAAACTTGTTTCTAATTAATAATAGAAACAAGTTTTTTTTTAATCATATTATTATTAATAAAAAAATATAATCATGTTAGATCAAGCATTAAAAGAACAGGTAAAAAATATTTTTTCTGTTCTAGAGTCAACATACAAAATATGTATTTATATTCATCCCGAACATTCTGAAAAAAATGAACTTGTAGGTTTATTAAATGATGTAGCTGAATGCTCTTCTAAAATCAGTACCGATATCATTGACGGGAAAAATCTACACGTAACAATTTTAAAGGACAATAACCTCGCGTCATTTTCTTTTATTGCCGTACCCACTGGTCACGAATTTTCTACATTGTTATTATCTATTATGAATCTCGACGGAAAAGGAAAAAATTTACCCGAAGAAGAAATAATATCCCGTATCAAAGCAATAAAAGGGAATATACATCTAAAAACATACATTTCTCTTACTTGTACAAATTGCCCTGATGTTGTTCAATCACTGAATCTTATATCTATTATTAATCCAAATATTAAACATACAATAATAGATGGTGCATTAATGCATGATGATATTCAACGACTAGGAATTCAGGCTGTTCCTATTATTTTTTCTGATGACAAACAATTTCATGTAGGAAAAGCAAGTATTACAGAATTAGTATCAAAATTAGAAGATGAATTAGGTACTAGTTATAAACAAGAATTAAAAACCTTAACTTATGATGTTGCCATTATTGGTGCTGGACCTGCTGGTGCAACTGCTGCAATTTATGCTGCCCGTAAGGGATTTAAAGTTGGACTTGTTAGTGAAAATATTGGAGGACAAACCTTAGAAACACAGGAAATAGAAAATATCACATCTATACCGACCATTAATGGTACTGAATTTTCAGCAAATATTAGAAATCATATCAATAAATATAATATAGATATTCTTGAAAATAGAAAAGTACTTTCAACAAAAAGAGATCACAATTTAAATATTATTCATACTTCATTTAACGAAGAAATAAGTACTCCTGCTCTAATAATTGCCACAGGTGCACATTGGAGACGACTAAATATTAAAGGTGAAGATGAATATATAGGCCGCGGTATTGCTTTTTGTACTCATTGTGATGGTCCATTCTATAAAGATAAAAAAGTTATCGTTGTCGGAGGTGGCAATTCAGGCCTTGAAGCTGCTATTGACTTATCATCAATCGCTAAAGATGTTTGTATTATAGAATTTGCAGATAAATTAAATGCAGATAAAATTTTACAAAATAAGATCAAAGATATAAGTAATATTACAACTTTACTAAACACTCAAACTACTGAAATTATTGGTGATGGTTCAAAATTAAATTCCATTAAAATTATGAATCGTGAAAATGGCATAACATCCACAATTTCTTGTGATGGGGTCTTTATTCAAATCGGACTATTACCTAACAGTAATTTGTTTAAAGATCTTGTAAAACTTAATCAGTTAAATGAAATAATTGTTGATTCATCATGTCGCACATCACAAATTGGAATTTATGCTGCTGGAGATGTTACAAATATTCCATATAAACAAATAATTACTGCAAGTGGCGATGGTGCAAAAGCTGCATTATCTGTATTTGAAGATTACATAAAAAGTAAAATTTAAAATAATATTCATAAAAAAAGCCTCATTAATGAGGCTTTTTTTTTATAGTCACTATTTATTATTTTATTTCAAAAGTCTTTCCTGACATTAACAAATCTTTTGTGTTTGTTATTTTAGATTCACTTGCTGCAAGCTTCATTTGTTCTTCTAATAAAGCATCATAGGTAGACTGTTCTACTGCACGAATTACTCCAATTGCAACAGGGTGCTCTGGATATGTCATTCTTGCTAACATATAATGCATATTTGGATTTTGACTTGTCATATCATGAACTAGAATATCATCTTCTGTAATACCATTCTCTCCAATAACTACAACTTTGATATCACCTCCTTCAAGAATAAGACCTTTGTCTCGTTCTTTACCAAATATCATTTTCTCTCCATGTTTTAGATGAATAATTCTTTCATCTCTAACTTCTTTACCTACAATATTTTCGTGAGTATCGTTATTGAAAATAATACAATTTTGTAACACTTCTATTATACTTGTTCCTTTATGCTTTGCAGAGTCAATAAAAACTTTCTCCATTCCTTTAGGTTCTTTGTCAATTACTCTAGCAAAGAAAGTTCCTTGTGCTCCCATAGTTAACTCACCAGGTTTGAATGCATTTTCTATCGTTCCATCAGGAGATGTTTTTGTAACAGAACCAAGCGGCGTAGTTGGTGAATATTGTCCTTTTGTTAATCCATATATTTGATTGTTAAAAATTATAACATTAATGTCAATATTTCTACGAATCATATGAATAAAGTGGTTACCTCCAATTGCCATTGAATCTCCATCACCTGTTGCCATCCACTTCTGGTCTTGCTGCTTTTAACCCAGAAGCAATTGCAGCTGCACGACCATGTAGACTATGAAAACCATACGTTTTCATATAATACGGGAATCTTGACGAACAACCAATTCCAGATACAAACACTATATTTTCTTTCGTAACACCCTCAATTTCAGGAAGTGCTTTTTGAACAGCTGCCAAAATTGGATAACCTCCACATCCTGCACACCACTTTACTGGTCCATCTATCTGAAAATCAGCTTTAGATAATTTTACATTTGTCTGTTCCATAGTTATTTATTCTCAAGGATTTGTTTAAATTTTGTTTTTAACTCATTAATAAAGAAAGGTAAACCTTGTACTTTATTATACTGTTGATAAGTAAATTCCGGATGCTGTGCACGAATATATTCAGCAAATTGCCCCATATTTAATTCACATACTAAGTGTCTTTTAAATTTGGCAAAAACTTCTTTTGTATTTCTTGGCAATGGGAAAATATAGTTAAATTGCGCTAAGCTAATATCATACCCTTCTTCACGTAATTCTGTTACTGCAGAATTTAATGCTCCATAAGTTCCTCCCCAACCAATAATAAGTAAATCTCCACCATTTTGGTTTCCAATTATTTCTTGTTCTGGAATATAATTTGCTATTCTTTCAACTTTTTCTTTACGATTATTGCTCATCACTTGGTGATTATATGGATCGTGTGAAACTTCTCCATAAATGTCTGATTTCTCTAATCCACCTACTCTATGTTGCAAACCTGCTTGACCTGGGACTGCCCAATATCTACTCAATCTCTCTGGGTCTCTACGATAAGGCTGATAATCAGGATCATTATCTTTCACTAATGGAGCTTTTATTTCTTTTATTTTATCCATATCTGGAATTTGCCATAATTCTGTTCCATTAGCCAAATATCCATCTGTTAATAAAATAATAGGTGTCATATGCTCTACTGCAATTCTACAAGCTTCAACAGCATAGTCAAAACAATTCCCTGGTGATGTTGCAGCAATTACAGGAATTGGGCTCTCTCCATGACGACCATGAATAGCCTGCATTAAATCACTCTGCTCTGTTTTCGTTGGTAATCCTGTTGACGGTCCTCCTCTTTGCACATTTACAATAACCAAAGGTAATTCTGTTATTACTGCCAATCCTGCAGCTTCAGTCTTTAAAGCTAAACCAGGTCCTGAAGTTGAAGTAGCTCCAAGGTGACCTCCAAAACTAGCTCCTATTGCTGTACATATTCCAGCAATCTCATCTTCTGCTTGAAATACCTTTACTCCTAGATGTTTTTTACTACTTAACTCTTGAAGTATTTCAGTTGCCGGAGTTATTGGATATGATCCTAAGAAAAGTTTTAATCCTGCCTTCTCTGCTCCTGCAATTAATCCCCATGCTGTTGCAACATTTCCAGTTATTTGGCGAAATGTTCCTTTCTTTGTCTTAGCTGGATTTATATGAAATTGTGTAGCTATTGCCTCTATTGTTTCTGCATAGTGATATCCTGCACGTAGAACAGCTTTATTTACGTCTATTAAAATTGGCTTCTTTGCAAATTTTTTACTAATAAAGTCTTCTCCTATTTTCACATCACGGTTAAACAACCAAAACAAAATACCCATTACGAATTGGTTTCTTGTTTTATCTGCAGTTTTATGATCTATTCCTAACTCTAATGCACTTACAGTGCTTCTT
>CAYJBL010000153.1:574-4828 GCA_964368115.1 uncultured Bacteroidales bacterium | reverse complement strand
AAAGTGTGTAGTAAGGTTAAAATAGTAATCCAAATTGTGCAGTTAATTATAAAGCTTTGCATGCGTTTTGGAATGCGAGTAGTAATTCTATCTATGAATTTCATAAGCGATGATTTTTCAACAAAAGTATAAGATTAATTTCATCCACACAATGCTTTGTCGACCGAACAGAGTGTTTTGTCGACAAAAATAAAAATATCGATAAAAAACTATGATTCGTCGATATTTTAATGATGAAATCGGAAAAATAAGTCTTTTGGTCGAAATTGATATGGAATCTGTCGACACTGATTGTTTGAGATATTCTAAGCATATAGTTTTGCACAAGAAATTAAAATCAGAACAAGATGAAAAAAATAGTTTTAACAATAATTACGTTTGCCATAGTTGTAGTAACAGTGGCACAAGAGAAAGTAGAAGAGAAGATGAGTATTTCGCTTTCGGAGGCAATTAATTTAGGTTTAGAGCAAAATTTTGATCAACAGATAATGGAGATTTCTCGTTTATCAGCAGAAGAAGATCTTGCTCAATCAAAGCGAGATTTGCTCCCTGATTTAAATGCGCAAGCTTCGCAAGGAATCTCAAATGTAAATCAAACAGGAAATTATTCGTTGAATGCTTCGGCAACAATTTGGAGTGGAGGTGCAAAAACAAATGCAATTCGTCGCTCTAAAATAGAATTAGAGCAAGTCGACGAGCAGATTATTCAAGCTCAAAACTCATTAGCTATGTCAATAATAAATACTTTTCTTTCGGCTGTGATGAATGAGGAGCTGTATAGACATCAAGAGTCTATTTTAAGAATTAGCGAAGAGCAAGCAGAGCTTGGAAAAGTGCGATATCAAACAGGTGAAATTTTGGAAAGTGATTATTTATTATTGAAAGCACAGGCAGCTAGCGATGCTAATTCATTAACAAATAGTCGTATAGAGCGAGATAATGCAATAATAGAATTAAAAAGCCTACTTTTTATTGATAATTCAATTGAACTAGAGGTAATTAATCCAAATATGGATCAATCGCTAGGGACAATGACTTTACCTTCACTTACAGAATTTGTCGATATTACTATGGCATGGTTACCAGATTTGAAAATTGCTCGTTCGTCGGTAGAAATTGCTCAATCAAATATTGATATTGCAAAAGCTGCGTTTATGCCAACATTATCTGTAAATGGATCTGTAGGAACAGGATATAATAATACCTACAATCAATCTTGGGGTTCTCAGTTTGTTGGAAATAATGTAAATTCAATAAATCTTTCACTAAATATACCAATTTGGAATAAAGGAAAGACACGCTCTAATGTTAAACAAATGACCTATGTTGCAGAGCAAACGGAGATAGAAGCAGAAAAAGTAGAATTTGAATTGCGCAATTCATTAGAGAGAGAGTATAATAATACTTATGCACTACAGTTACGCACGTTTGCCGCTGAAGAAACTTATCGTGCATATGAAGAAACTTTTCGAGTATTTTCAACTCAATTTACAGAAGGAGCAATTTCAACAACCGAACTATTGCAGCAACAAAACAATTATCTTACATCATTAAATACGTATGTACAAAGTAAGTATAGCTATATTTTATCGCGTAAAATATTAGATGTTTATATGGGATTAGAAATAAAATTATAAAAAATAGAGATATGAAACGAACATGAAAAATACTCATTGTATTCTATAGAAAAGCAATGATATTTTTCACCGAGAGTTCCATGTGACAAATGAATAATAATAAAAAATAATAACAGATGAAAAGGAATAAAAAATGGATTTTAGCACTACTTGTAATTGTAGGATTTGGAGTGAGTATTAAATGTTCTATTTCAGGAAATAAGGGAGATAGTAATGAAGTTAGAATGGCGGTAGCCAAAACAAAAGAACTAGAGTTGAATATTATGTCTACAGGAAGCATTCAACCAGTAATGATGGTAGAAGTAGGAACACAAGTTTCGGGTATAGTAGAGAGTATTTATGTTGATTTTAATAGCGAAGTAAAACAAGGGCAATTACTAGCGTCACTTGATAAGTTAACACTTAACGAAAGAGTAAAACAAACAAAAGCCTCGTTAGAAAACGCCAAAAGTAATGCAGTGTTTGCACAACAGACTTATGAGCGAACAAAGAAACTATACGATCAAGGAGCGGCTACATTAGCAAAGCTTGAAGAAGCAGAAAATAAGCTTCAAACTTCAAATAATCAGATTGTGTCATCGCAAGCAGATTATAATCAGGCAAAAGTGAATTTATCTTATGCTGATATATATTCGCCAATATCTGGTCGTATTCTAAATCGTGCTGTAGATGAAGGGCAAACAGTAGCAGCGTCGTTTAGTACACCAACATTATTTACAATTGCAAATGATCTTAAAAAAATGCAAGTAGAAGTAGATGTAGATGAGGCAGATATTGGTTTGATAAAAGTAGGGCAGAAAGCATCATTTACTGTTGATACCTACCCTGGAGAGGAATTTGACGGAGTAGTTTCTCAGGTGCGTTTAGAGCCTGTCGAAACGTCAAATGTTGTGACTTATACAGTAATTGTAGATGCTCCGAACCCAGATGAAAGGCTTTTTCCTGGAATGACAGCAAATATTACAATTACAACGCAATCGCCAGAAGGAATATGTATACCATCAGAAGCATTATATTTTACTCCAGATAAAGAATCTCTTGCAAATTATATTATTGTAGATAATGCTAAAACTGATAACAAAATTTGGTTTGCTAACGGAAATCAACTAAGCTCTAAAGATGTTGTAGTTGGAGCTTCTGACGGAGTAGAAACAATTATAATGAGTGGAATTAACGATAGTGATAGTCTTGTGTCGGGAATAAAAGTTGTAAGAGAAGATGATGAAAAAGGCGTATCAATCATTCCTTCTAGAGATGGAAATAAACCACCAAAAGGAGCAATGTAGCAATGAAATTGGTACGAAGAATATGTATTGTATTTGACCACAAAGACAATGATGTTTTTTATCAAATTTACATCTAACTAACGAATAATAAAAAAATAACAGATGAAAGAAGTCTTAAAAATAGATAAACTCACAAGAACGTTTGTGATGGGAGTAGAAAAAATTCATGCGCTTCGTAGCATATCATTTACTGTCAATGAAGGGGAATTTGTATCTTTTATGGGAACAAGTGGGTCTGGTAAGAGTACATTATTAAATATTTTAGGTTGTTTAGACAAACCTACATCAGGCGACTATTTGATTGATGGAGTATCGGTATCTACACAGAATGATACAGAACTTTCATTAATTCGTAATCGTAAAATAGGATTTGTTTTTCAATCATATAATTTATTGTCAAGAACATCTGCCTTAGAGCAGGTCGAATTACCTTTATTATACAATACAAATGTTAGGGCAAAAGAGAGGAGAGAACGAGCAAAGCACGCTCTTGAGCAAGTTGGGCTTTCCGACAGAATGGGACACTTTCCAAACCAGCTTAGCGGTGGCCAGCAACAGAGAGTTGCAATTGCACGAGCGCTAGTAAATGACCCAGTTATGATACTTGCAGATGAAGCAACAGGAAACCTCGATACTCGTACCTCTTATGAAGTAATGTCTCTTTTTCAAGAATTAAACTCTAAAGGAAAAACAATTTGCTTTGTAACACATGAAACAGATATCGCAGCCTTTACTTCTCGTTCTATTCGTTTGCGTGACGGAATGATAATAAGCGATGAAATATTAACACCAGCTTCGGCTATAGAATCATTAAGAGAATTGCCAATAAATCAAGATTATTAACTTAAAAAATGAAAGAAAATGAAATGGTATAATTATATAGTTATAGCTTATAGGGCTTTAATACGAAATAAAACAAGGGCTATACTCACAATGTTAGGTATAATAATTGGTATTGCTTCGGTTATTTCAGTTTTGACTCTTGGAACAGCCTCAACAAATGATGTAAGAGACGAAATAGCGTCAACAGGGACAAATATGATAATTATTTCTCCAAAAGCAGAAGATAAAGGAGGAGTGAATGTAGGGAGAACTCTAGCAAAAACATTGTACCCAGCAGATGTAGATTTTCTTAGAAAAAATTGTACAAATATAACTGCAGTTTCGGCATCAGTAAATTCGTCAGGACAAGTTATTTATGGAACCAATAATGCTCCAACAACACTAAATGGTGTTGATGTTACGTTCCCACATATTAAACAACTTGAGATAGAAAGTGGGATTTTTTTCTCAGAGCGCGATGTGCAAACTTTAGCCAAAGTATGTGTAGT
>CAYJBL010000153.1:0-521 GCA_964368115.1 uncultured Bacteroidales bacterium | reverse complement strand
AAAAACGATAGTTGACGAACTTTTTGACGGAAAAAATCCTATTGGAGAGTATATTCGGTATAATGGAATACCGTTAAAAGTAATAGGTGTTTTGGAATCTAAAGGGCAAAATGCAATGGGGAATGACCAAGATGATATAATTTATGCTCCATATACAACAGTGCAGAAACGAATTTTGGCTATAGATTATTTTCATTCCATTTTTGTAAGTGCTGTTAGTGAGGATCTTTCAGATGCGGCAGTAGCTGAAATTAACCTTGCAATGCGTATGTCGCATCGTATAACATCTGTAGATGATGTGGATTTTGAAATATTCACGCAAGCAGAAATGCTATCTATGATCAATAATATAACAGGAATATTAACTTCCTTATTGACTGCAGTAGCTGCAATTTCGCTTCTAGTTGGAGGGATTGGAATTATGAATATTATGTACGTAACAGTAACAGAACGAACACGAGAAATTGGATTAAGAATGTCTATTGGAGCACAAAAAAAATATGTGCTAACACAGTTTCTTA
>CAYJBL010000152.1:446-4829 GCA_964368115.1 uncultured Bacteroidales bacterium | reverse complement strand
AATCTTTTGTCGAGAGGAATAGATATTGAAGATGTAAAATTGATTATAAACTATGAAATTCCATCTAAATCTGAAGATTATGTTCATAGAATTGGGCGAACAGCAAGGGCTGGAAAAGAAGGAGTAGCATTGAGTTTCATAGGGGAAAATGAAATCAGAGATTTTAATAAAATAGAAAAATTATTAAAATTTGAAGTCGAGAAAAAGATTCTTCCAGATGGGATTTCGACAGGACCTCAATATTTTATCGACAAGACAGCCCCAAAAGCATATTATAGAAAATCAAAAGGAAGATCATTTTCAAAACATCCTAAAGGCAATAACAAAAAATAATTTCTAGTAAGTTAGAAAACTGAGATTTATCTTCGTCGCTCTCTTTTTTCATTATTTTTACGTTGCATGCGGCGTACGCCAAACATTCCTATGCATATAATACCCATTCCATACATTAACCAGACTTTATCAGCACCTACTTTTGTATGGTAATATATTGCCATTATAATACAAAATATTGCCATAAGTATCCATGCAAATTCAATTGCTACAAAAAGTTTTTTCTTATTCATTTTTTATATTTATTGTTCCTGTAGGATTAATTATTTTCCATTTTGAGAAATCTTGATTAGATTCAAAACCGTTACCTAATAAAATTTGATCAACTGTAGTAACTCGTACAAATTTATCAGAATAAATTAATTCTTTTTTTATATCCCAGAACATAAGTTCGGTATTAATTTTTTCCTTTTTCTCCTTATTGTTTACAATTACATCCGACTTAACTTCCCAAAGTTCTTTTTCAACCATGTATCTGGCATAGTTACATTTTAAAGTAGAGCTAATTTCTAGTTGATTGTTGTAAAATTCTACATATATGCCTTCTGGATATTCATCATAGCTTAGTTCAATTTTTTCATAACGAACAAGCTCAGGGGCTGAAATTTTAATTTTTACCATTCCAGAGTCGCTAATAATTGTTTCGAAATCTGATACAGCAAATGCAGGAAGATTTTTTGTGTTTGTTATTTGATTTACCTTTTCTATATTGCTTTTACAACAAATAAATATCGCGCTAATAAAGAAAATTAGCACGATATTTATTTGTTTGTATTTTAGTGTGTTTATCACTATTTAATATATCTTACAGTTGTAGATTCGTTAACCCAGCAACCTATTGTAACAGATTGTCCTTCGCTAATATTAAGCCAAAATCCTTCTTCTTGAGTAGGGAATGCTCCAGAATATCTGTTAATAAGTTTATTTGCGTCTTCTGCAATTGAAGGGTCAATGTTCTTTGCTTTGATATATTGATCAACAATTAGCCAGTTTACGCTTTTTTTGCTAAAAGCATCATCTCCGCATCCTCTAGCACCTGCAGCATATACATTACCAATTAAGATATATGCTTTTCCGTATTGTGGATTATAATTTAGTGCATTTCGAGCAGCTGTTCGCGCTGCAGGATAATTTTTAATGTTGCTATAATTTAATAACCCTAATTCATAATACATATCTGCTTTTTTTACAGAATCTTGCTCTAATTCAATTGCTTCTTCGTAGAATCTTTTTGCATTATCGCTATCGCTTCTTTTGAAGTAGCTTTGAGCAATTGCATGAGCCGAAGTAGATGTTTTTTCTACTTGGTAAACAGTTACTGCAGCGTTCATATATAAATCGGATAATTTACAATCATCGCTTTTTCCTTTATCAAGGTAGTCAATGATTTTTTTAGCAAGCTCAACATTAGTCGTGTCTTCTGCATATTTAGGACCATAAAATCCGATAATTGCTTCGCAGTCGGCTGCTCCACTGTTGATAAATAAATCTTCAATTTGTTTTGATGTTTCTGCTAATCTAGTAGCATTCTTGCCATTATCGTTTGCTATTTGGAAGTTTATAGCTTCAGACATTTTTGCGTATAATTCAACAACTTGTTCTTTAGTAAGAATATTGTTTTTGAATAATATAACACCAGTATTCATGTAATATCTAAGAACAAAATATTGTGATTTATTTCCTAATAATTCGAAAGAACGAGCAAAAATATCATAACACGCTTGAATTTCTTTTTGACGATATTTTAACATACTCATACCTTTGTATCCTAAAACAATACCTTCTTGCCCATAATGCTCAATACGTTTATCATAAACCATCAATAAAGTATCAACGTATGCTTGTTTTATAGCTTCATCTGTTTGTATCCCAATAAAATGCTCTACAATTTTTGGACCTTGTATATAAATATTTTTTGATACTTTAGGACAATTTAAGAAACACCATCTCCACGATGTCATTGCTTCGGTATAGTTTTTTTGATTGTAAAATTCTGTGTAAACCGATAAATGAGTGTTACAGTCTGCTTCACTTGCTACATTGGTAGTGTCTTGTACATAAGCGAAATTGCTCCATAATAAACCCATAATTAGGGCTGTCGAAAAAATTTTGATTTTCATTTCTGTTTGTTGTTTACTTATATTATTATTATTATTTAATCAAATTTACTTTTTAAGAACCACGTTTCAACTAAATTAAAACTAACACTTATAATTGCGTAGCTTTCTTTAATTAAATTGTTTTCTAGACTTCCTCTTTGTCCTAACTCTAGTGCGACATTGAATGTCGTTTGAGAACGTTTGGTAGGTAGACCAACCCCAAAACTTATGCCAAAATCGTTTATTGGAACTTCACCCGTTGCAAAGTCAAAATATGTTTTATTGAAATTGATACCAGCTCTATAATTTATTTTTTGTCTGTAATTCAATGTTGTTCCATATCTTCCAGCAGGAATATATTCACCTCCAAATGCAAATGAGATAGAGTTTGGCGAATTATCTTTTTCTCCAAAAAAGTCGCTAGAACTCCAATTTTGTGTGGAAAAATCAGCTCCTAAATATAATTTGTCTTTAAAACTATATCCAAGCCCAAAACCATATACAGTTGGTAAACCAATAGTTCCAATTTCTTTGTCTGAGGAGAATACTGTATCTGTTGCGGAGCTTGACGATAGGGTATTCCATATTATTGTTGATCTTTCAGCATTTAATTTGGAGTTATGACCATATATTGCACCAATAGATAATGTATGATCTTTGTTTATTGAAATATCGTAATTTAAACCAAAGTCAAATGTGAAGTCGTTTATGTAAAAGGCATTTTGCTCGTATATATTCAGAAATGACCCGCTATCGTCGTTGAAAATAATAGCATTTGATTGGTACATTTTTCCGAAAATAAAAGAAGCTGTTGCTCCAACTTTAAAGTTTTTGAATGGAATAAATCCATTAGAAAAAAATAATTTACTGACGCCTCCATCACCTACAAAGGTAAAGTCTTTGCTTACATTCAAAGATTTATCATTAGAAACAACATTATATCCAACATCACTGTAAGGAAGTATACCAAATGCCATTTTCCACCAACTAAAGGCAGAAAAGCCAAATTTGATGTGAGATAAATGCATGTCATATTTTGTTTGCGATATTTCAGGATTTGAAGATTTATATGTGCGAGATCCTCCGTTTAACCCAAAATCGAAAATAAATCTTAAACTATCAATACCTGCAACTTTAGCAGGATTAATGAAGTTAATATCATTTTCGTATGGTAGGGTATAGCTTAGGCCTCCCATAGAAATGCTTCGAGCTGATGCTCCATCATAAATATCTCCAATGCCATACCTTGTATATGGTGACCCCACTCTTCCTTGTGCAAGCAAATAGATACTTACTAATGCCAACAATGTTGTTAATAATACTTTTTTAAACATTCAATTTTAATATTTTATTTAAACCAATGGCTATTAAATTTGGCTCGGCAAAAATGCAACTTTTAGTTAAATTTTCAAAGAAAAAGCTATCTCCACCTGTAAAAACTGTAATTAAATTTTCAAATTCTTGTTGAAACATAGTAATTGCATGCGCGACCTCTCCAAGTATTCCATTCTGAATTCCTAAAATTATTGCATCATTTGTATTTTTGCCAAATAAGTTGTTTTTTGTTTTGTCAATACTTAATAACGGAAGTTTACCCGTAAAAGTATGTAAGGCATTAAATCTTGTTGATATACCTAGAGAAATATTACCACCTAAATAATTTCTGTTGCTGTCTAGAATATCGTATGTGATTGCTGTTCCAGCATCTATGACAAGTATATTATTGCCCCCATAAAGGGATTCTGCACCACAAACTGCAGCTAATCTATCGCTACCTAGCGTATGTGGCGTTTCATACATTACATTTATAGGTAAAACTAGTTCGTTGGAAAAAAGTAATGCTTCAGATATTTTACTCAAATATTTATATACTTCATGACAATTATTTCTTACAGATGAAACAATAGATGATTTAATTGTATTTACTTTCGTTTGACACTCCAGCCATTCT
>CAYJBL010000152.1:0-436 GCA_964368115.1 uncultured Bacteroidales bacterium | reverse complement strand
ATTTGGTTGTCTTCAAAAACAAATAATTTTATGTTTGTATTTCCAATGTCAACAATTATATTTTGCATAAATAATTTGGGATATTAAAATAGCCAGCCAAAAATAGTATTTATTAATTTGTAAAAAGTAATTTTTATTTACTATCTTCGCAACCTTGAAAATTATTTCAGAAAATAGTATTAATAAAAAATAAAAGAATTAAAGTAATGGCTGTATTACAAAAGATTAGAAACAGAGCAGGGATTTTTATCATGATTTTCGTTGGAGTAGCTTTGTTCCTATTTATAGTAGATCCAACAACTTTCCAACAACTGTTTCAGCAAAATGAAACAAATGTAGCGACAATAAATGGTACAGATGTAGATTATACAGAATTTATTGAATATCAAAATCAACACAAAGATTTTTTATTGGTTGCACAACAAAAAAGTAGTTT
>CAYJBL010000151.1:0-4842 GCA_964368115.1 uncultured Bacteroidales bacterium | reverse complement strand
CCAAAATTTCGTGATATGCATACGCAAGATCTATCCTTAATTTATCTGGAGAATAGCCAAATCCAAATGTATATTCTACAGGCGTCATTGATATACCTGTCCTAAACGAAATTTGTTCGTTCACTAAATATTCTATTCCTGTTTTAAATATTGGAATATGCCCATTAAGTGATTTTCCTGTTTCTAATGCAAGCACAAGTACTTCACTAAAAATATACGACATTCCAAATTTTATTGCTATTGGTAATTTTATATCAGAATTATCAAAATAGGATAAATTAATTGGATTTATAACATGTACTCCTAGTGCAAATTTATCATTTGGATTCATAAATAGAGAGACATCGAAATTTAACGCATTCAAATTACCATACATTTCTGATTGGCGAGTTGAAAAATAATTAAAATTTATTCCCATCGAAAAAGTCTGGAATAGCTTCTGTGCGTACGCAATAGATATTTTATTAGATTGAAATAAACTATATCCAAAATGTGTCAAGCCTACAGCAACATTACCTCCAAACAGTGGGGTTGCAAACGCCATTGCTCCATAACCAGTTTCTTTCAATAAAAACCTATTTTCATAATACACTCCAAAGGATTTTGTTTCACAAAATCCTAATGCTGACGGGTTATTAAAAATCGACCATACATCTGTATTGGTAACTCCAGTATTTCCCATCCCTGCTGATTTAGCTCCAGCAAACATTGTTTCTTCTTGCGAAAAAACGTTAATACTACTCAAAAATATTACTAAAATAAGTAAAGCTCTGATCATTTAGTTTTGGTGTATTTATTTTTTTCTTTCTTTACGCAAAATTATCTTAAAAGTTTATAATAACCAAATTTGTATATCTTGTTTATTTTAGAAAAATATAAATTATATTTTTCCTGTTAATTTACCTAAATAATTAATCGCAATAATACTTCTATAGAAGATTAAACGCATTTACCTCACTCAGCCAGCTACTTAAATCGCTATCGTAGTAGCGTGCACCGAAGTAGGTATAGTTGGTTTCGTTATCATGCTCTTTTGTGGTAAACTTGTAGCGGCTATCGAACCAATCGTTGCGCTGCGATACAAATATTTCACCAAATGGTAGGTGCACTACTCTTTTCATAGTTTTTTATTTATAATGTTATGTATTCTTCTATTTGAGTAAAAATAGGATAGAGTGTATATAAACATACCTAATAAAAGCATAAATAATGATCTATAAGGACGATAATTCAATACTGGTAACCAATAAATAAAAAAAACTAATAACAATGATGCAATAATAATAGTTTTTATTTTTCTATTCTTAAAATTAACCAAAAATTGAGATGTAGCCAATAATATTACAAATAGTTTATAACTACCAAACAAAGTTCCTCCCCATGCAAGATCTCCTCTTAAAGGAACAAAAAACATATATATTTGACTAATTAAAACATATGCTCCTCCCCCAAACATAGTAATGAATAACAATTTTATTTGTCTTTTCATGATAAATTTAGATTATTTTATTGTATCTATCTATATGGTTTTGATAATTCTGATGGAGAATGATTCTTACTTGCAACTTTTTTTTATCTTTCATTATAATAATAATAGTTTTTTGCCCTATTAATTCCTCTTTTAATCATTACATTATCGTAACTATTAGTATTATCTGATTTCCCAAATAATGTTCCACTACCCCATTTTTGTCCAGTAGAAATAGTTGCTTTACGTGCTAAATCAACATTCCCCTTTGTTGATTCTAACTCATTTTTAAAACAATTTATAGCAAAAGGTAGTTGTCCTATAGCATCTGCCCAATAAGGCATCCCTTCCACCTCAACCATTAAATAACCATTACCTGGATTCCCTTCTGCTTTCCAATCGCCTGAATTGCCTTTATAATAAGAAAACATATTCCTATCTTTGGTTGCAAAAGTGGTTATATCATGCCATTTAAAATGAAGTATTTCTTCAAAATTCTTTATATTAAGTGAAACTGAAATTAATGGCATATAATTATCTGCAGTAGGTTCAAACCATTGTATACCCTTACCATACAATTCGCTTGCTGTCATTGTTGTTATTTCTGTTTTCCCATCATCAAGCCTAAATAATTCTTTACCTTTTTTTGTTGTCACAACAATATCATCCAACATCCCAGTAGGGTCAACCCTCACCACAGGATTATTTTGGCAATAATTATAAGGGCTTAAGTTTGGGCGCGCTGCTGCCAACGGGTCCACACTCAGCCAGCTACTCAAATCGCTATCGTAGTAGCGTGCGCCAAAGAATTGTTGTGGTTTAACTCGTAATTTGCATAAATTCATTATTATTCTATTTGAGAAGGTAAAATTATTCAATAACAATATACATCAAAATCAATATTAATTCGAAGAGGCATGCTTTCAATTATTGTTTTTTTCTCCATTGGGGATAATTTAATAAAATTGACACCATATTTTTTAAATGAAGCTTCATTACAAAGTTTATCATAAAAATAAAAAATAGATTTTAAGCTATAAAAAAAATAATTCCATACAGAATATTCATTATTTGGGCGAATATTTTTTGAATTAACGTAAATATTTATAACAATGTCATTATCATCAACGCCATTAGAATAATCCATAATATCATTATTTTTAATAGAATAGAAATTCTTTAACTGTCGAATAAGAAATGGACTAAGGTCAGAATGCATTCCATCAACATAAACAGAGTCTTTACCTAAGATACAAATACTAAAGCAACCAAAACCTTCATAATAATAATATTCTGGAATTATCTTTTTTTTATCAATTTTTAATGATTCTACGTTTTTCCCATAATCAATATAGTTTGAAATGATATAAATAAACCCTAAAGTGTCATTTATAACTAGATTAGTAATTATTGGGACAATATTATCTAAGTTTTTATCGTCTATTATCATTTCCAAGATAAATTCCTCAACAGTTTGCGTTCTACTAATATCTTTTTCTCTCAATTCATTACAAGTAGAAAAAAAACTTATTAATATAATTGCCAATAAAATTTTTGCAATAATCTGAAAAATATATTTAGCCATAAAATTCATAGCAACTAATATTTAATATATTTTGAACTAGGCTCATTCTTTAAAGGTGGGTAAGGTATTAAACGTCCAGCATAGTTGTAATACTTTCCTTTCATTGCATTATTATAATTATTTTTTGTATATTCAGGCATATACAATTCGAACACTGCACTTGAATTAAATCTTCTTACACTCTTTGCTGAATTTTTGTCAAGACCAGATGGGCGGAAACTATAATCGAATGCACCACCATGAGAATGAGCACGATAAGCATGTGTTGACAAATCAGAAAATTTTTCTATTTTAGAAAAGGAAAAAGCTTGCGAAGACTCTTTCAATGTTCCGATTGCCCATTTTCCGGCAGTTGTTCCTATAATGCTCCATTCTGGACCTCCTGATTTTGGAGTTGATGTTGCATCTGACAAAAACTCAAAAACACTTTTTGCTTGGTTACCATTTATCTCAGAATAATACCCCTGAATAGGCTCTTTAGTTATCCAATTTCCCTGTATTGCTTCCGATTTAATACTCTGTATTCCAGAAATAAACCCTGCATCATCTATTCTTATACCTCCTTTTCCAGACCCTTCATAATCGTATCCTCTGACGCCATTAACATAAGCATCCTCTGTCCATAATACATCATATGAATCACCACCTATTTTATTAACTAGTTTAATATCTCCATTCTTACTTATGATATATCCATCTGCCACATCCAACATCCCCGTAGGGTCAACCCTCACCACAGGATTATTTTGGCAGTAGTTGTAAGGGCTTAAGTTTGGGCGTGCTGCTGCCAACGGATCCACACTCAGCCAGCTACTCAAATCGCTATCGTAGTAGCGTGCTCCGAAGTAGGTATAGTTGGTTTCGTTACTCATATATTTTAATAAAAATTAACGAATCTTTACAGGTAAAATGTTCTTTATGAATGTATATCAAAGAATCATTAGTAAATTTAAAATTCTCATTATCAAAAAAAACAAAATGTTTGTAAGGAGAGTTTTTTATAGAAACAATTGTATCTAATCTTTTTAAGTACTCTACTGGATCTTCGCAATCATAAATAAACAAACAAAAACCTCTATGACCAGAGTAGTCTGAACTATCGTTTGTTAGTACTATTGTTTCATTGCTTGTAACATGCCAAATTCCAAATGTGCTATCTTTTTCATTAAAAATATAACAAAAATTACCGTCATTATTTATTTCTATAAAATTATTCCCATTGAAAGTTCCAATTTCAACTAGTTGCCAACTACCAATATATTTATCTATTTCAAATTTAACCTGACTTTGATTGTTTGTCATTTCTGTATTCCTATTTGTGCAAGAATATATATTAACAATTAAGAAGATGGTAAAAACTATTTTTAAGAATAAAATATTCATGATTGATTTATCTATGATTAAACACTCCAAAATATAATGATTTAAAATCATTGACTTGCCGTATTAATGATATTTTATATGGAGAAATATTATATAGATTTTTAGTTTGTTTAATGTATACATAGGTATAATTTGCTTTGTAATTGCCCTGTACGACATTTCGCCAATCGCCATAGTTACCTACTGTTGCTCCTATAATATATTTTTTATGTGAATCACTATAACTAGCTCCCATTGAGTTCATTTCATTATCATATGTTAATATATTTTTTCTAGGGTGAGAATGAATATCTGCAATTACGTTTGAAAAAGAGTTCAATAAGCTCTCATTTATTTGACGTTCTTCTTCACTTGTATAAACAGCATACATATTTTGCCCATTTTTTTCATATCTTGCTGCCCCCCA
>CAYJBL010000150.1:4359-4851 GCA_964368115.1 uncultured Bacteroidales bacterium | reverse complement strand
TTACAACAAGGAGCAAGGGTGAATTTTTGATTTTGATAATCGTCAACTACATAACTATTTTTTTGTATATCTTGTTTTAGTTTTTGTTTACTTCTTGTTGTTAATCTCCAATATTTTGCAAAAATGTTAGTAGAGTTATTAGTAGACAATTGATTTGCAATATCATCTATTTGTATTGTTTCGCTTCCTAATTTATGATAAAACTCTTCTTTTGTCTCTACATTATATTGTTTTCGAAGCTCTTTAAATAATTTATTATCAATTACTAAGTTGAGCTCTTTTGCTTTATTGATAAATATTTCTTGTCCTTTTTCGATATAAAATAATCGTTCTTCTTTAAGAGAGCTTTTTATTCTGATTTTTGCTTTTGTTGTAATTGCAAAATTTAACCATTCTCTTTTTGGAGCTTGCTTTGTTGATGTAAGTATTTCGCATTGGTCGCCGCTGTTCAATACGTAAGAAAGAGATTCGAGTTTATGGTTAATTTTTGCA
>CAYJBL010000150.1:0-4349 GCA_964368115.1 uncultured Bacteroidales bacterium | reverse complement strand
CCAACATCTGTATGTATTTCGTAGGCTAAATCAATTGCTGTTGAGCCTTTAGGTAATTTTTTAATTTCACCTTTAGGTGTAAAAACGTATACTTCGTTAGTAAAAGCATTTAATTTGAAATCATCCAAGAATGCTAAGGAGTCGGTGTCGTTATTTGCTAGAGAATCTTTTAAGTATTCGATAAGTACATCTAAATTTTTATTTGCATTATCTTCATTATTTTTATATTTCCAGTGAGAAGCTAATCCTTTTTCCGCAATATCGTTCATTTTACGGCTGCGAATTTGAATTTCAACCCATTTACCTCTAGGTCCCATAACAGTTACGTGAAGAGCTTCGTATCCGTTTGATTTTGGATTTTTCACCCAATCCCTAATTCTTTGTTCATGGTGGGGATAGATATCGGTGATTAGAGACATAATGTGATAGCATCGTTGTCGTGCCTTTTTGTCTGGATAATCATCAGGGTGGTCAAAAATTATTCTAATTGCAAATAAATCATATACTTCTTCAAAACTAACATTTTTGGTTCTCATTTTATTCCAAATAGAATAAATAGATTTTAGTCGTCCTTTGATAGTGACATCGATACCTTCATTATTAATTGTTTGTTGTAACGGAGTAATGATTTCCTCAATATACTCTTCGCGTTCAGCTGCTGATTCTTGAAATTTTCTTTGTATTTCGCGATAAATCAGCGGATGTTCATATTTTAAAGCAAGGTCTTCTAGTTCTGATTTTATTGAGTATAGACCTAATCGATGGGCTAGAGGAGCATATAAATAAAGTGTTTCACTACATATTTTAATTTGTTTATACTCTGGCATTGAGTCTAATGTGCGCATATTATGTAGTCTATCTGCTAATTTTATGAAAATAACTCTTATGTCTTGCGACATTGTCATAAGCATTTTTCTAAAATTCTCAACTTGTAACGAAGCATCTTTGTCTAAAATATTTGATATTTTTGTTAATCCATCAATAATTTGAGAAATAGTACTTCCATATAGGCGTTCAATATCTTCGATTGTATAATAGGTATCTTCAACGACATCATGCAAAAGTGCACTGACGATAGATTTTGCCCCTAGTCCAATTTCTTGAGCAACAATTTTTGCAACAGCTATTGGGTGAGTAAAATATGGTTCGCCTGATTTTCGTCGCATTTTTGAATGTGCTTCGTTTGCAAGATCAAAAGCAGATTTAATCAATACCTTATCTTCTTCATTAAGTGTGCGCTTTGTTAACTTTAACAACTCATCATACTGTTCTTCAATCCAAATCTTTTCGTCCTTGGTTAATTCCATTTTCTAATATATTATTTGACACATCTACGTAAATATTTTTCATATCTAAATTCTGGCATTCCCATTGCAATTCCAGCATGAATGTGTCCTTCAATTCCAAATTTTTTGTTTAATGTTTTTTGTTTATTTTGTGTTATAGCAGCACAAACAAAACCTGTATAAAAATGAGCTATTCCAAGACATTCGGCCATTAATGACGCATTTTGGTAGGCTAAGTTGCAATCGTGAATTCCAAACCTACTTTTAGATGGGCTATGGAACAATATTATTGCTTTTGCATTACGTAATATTGGGTCTTTACCATTTTCGTATATTGCTTTTAATTCTTTTAGCCTATCAATAGATTTATATAAATCTTTATTTATGCTTTTAATCAATGGTTTAACAATAGGGTTAGATAAAGTTTTCACAACTTTACTATATGTATCTATTGTAAATTTTGTGATATCTTCAATATCGTTTTGCTCTATTATTAATGTTGTTGAAATATTCCGAGTATTACTTGCAGTTGGAGCTGCTTTTGCCGCTTCAATAACCATATCTATCATCTCAGAAGGAATAGCATCACGTGTAAAAGCTCTGTTAGATCTTCTTCCTAGTAATAACTCTCTAGCTTGTTCTGAATTAGGATATTTTGAATAGTCTAATTTCGATAAATTCTCACTTGAAATTTCACTATGAGAAATTGCTTCTGCAGGGCATACGCATAAACAGTGCGCACATTTAATACATCTATCAATATTTTCTAAGCAAACACTATCGCCATTATATTTAAATAAGCCTGAAGGACATATTTTTATGCACTTCAAGCATTTTATACAATTACTTTTTACCGAAATATTCATTTGTTGTTGCCTTACATTAATAACATTAAATATATAATAATCTCACAAGTTTACTCAACTAATAACATAAATACTCCAGATTTGCGATAAGATTTATCGTCAGCATCTTTATATTTTAGTAAGTAAATATAATTTTGTGGAGATGCAATTTCCATTAGTTCTTTTGGCGACCATGATTCATTTGGGTCATTTGTCCTAAAAATTAATTCTCCCCATCTACTGTAAACAGAAAATTCATAACTTCCTTCTTTAATAAATGAAACAATTGGTTTGAACTCTCTATTGTCCTTATTTACAGATGCTAAGTTTAAAGCATTAGGAATGTGTACGATTGGTGATAAGTAAACACAGGAAATATTAGATACATTTTTACCAGAAAAATTAATAAATTCTGAGTTTGATTTTGTATTTGCAATTATGTAATAGCAAAATTCATTAGAAACAAATATTTTGTTTGCATGACTATTAGTTACGTATCTTTCAATATTATAGTGGAAAATATTATTATCATTAGAGTTTGTGCCGATGTATATTTCATCATAGTTAAAATATCTATAAACATCGTATGTTTCAATACCACTATTTATATCTAATTCGTTAATTTCCCATTCAATATCGTGGTTATAAGTATTATTTATTTTTGCTTTTAGCAATATATTTGAAGATATATCAGAATATGAAGATATTACATTACATGGGTTGATAGATACAACTCTATAGTAGTAAACGGTATCTTCTGCGTATAATCCAGAATCTAAATATGTTATTTCTGATTGTTGAGTGTTATTGATGCTCGAAATTGTTTTGAAATTTAAAGTATCGCCGTTAGATCTTTGTATTTCATACATCATAACTTCTGCGTCTGGATCAACAAAAAAACTGACATCTATAGCATTATTATTCTGAACCTCAATATTTTTAGTTAATAAATACTTAGGAATAATGAAGTTTTGAGCAAAAACATTACTTGAGTTTGATGTTGCTCTGACATTATCTGGACTAACTGCCTCTACATAATAATGATATGTTGCATCATACCCAACATTATTATCGGTATAACTTGCTACATCTGCTGATAAAGTGGCAATTAATTCATAGTTTGTTGTGTTTGTTCTTCTATAAATATTGTAATTGCTTACGCTTTCCCAGCCGAGATATTCAGACCATACAAGCTTAATTAAACTATTACATTTATCAAATTCAGTTTTTAAATATACTGTTCTATGTGGATCTGTAATTTGACTTTTATATTCATAAATATCAATTGCGGCCATTCTGTATGTTTCAGAATATAAGGATGCTAATGTTCCGGTATGTTCATAGCTTGTAGATAAACGCCCATGAACGGTGTCTACAATTTCTGTTATTCCGTCAACAACATTGTAAATAATGTAAGCCGAAACATCTAATGAGTCGCTAGGATTCCATTTTAAAACTGCAATAGTTGGATCAGAATCAGGAATAATACTTGCTGAAATAAATTTTGGTTTATCAGGAACATCAATCTGTGCAAATAGATTTTCTGCTGATATTAAGCAAATTATAAATACTAATATACAAATTGTTTTTCTTTTCATAATTGCGCAAAGATAATATTTTTATATGAGTAAAAAACATGTGTATATATTTAATAATTAAACGTATTAATTATTTCAGATTAAAGTTTTGTAGCCTTAATAACATGTCTTTTGCCTGGAGGGCCAGCGAAACGTTTTACCTCTAGACCACAGGACCTTAAATTTCGTTTCAATTCTCCTTTAGCACAATATGTGACAAAAATACCATTATCATTCATATAGCTAGCTATTTTTTCTAAATTAGAATACATCCACATTTCAGATTGTGTTTCTGGTGAGAATGCATCAAAATATACTAAATCATATTTTATTTCAGTTGTGAAATCTTTTAAATCAATATTTTTCTTATTTAAAATAAAATTATCACTAATCGTCGTTTCTGTATTCCAATTGCTACAAAATTCATCATATTCAAAATCAGATAAATTATACTTTTTTACATAGTCTAATTCGTCTAAAATTTGTTTACTTGGTTCAACAATATCTATTCCGCAATAATATATTTTTTTTTCTTGTTTTTTAGATTCTAAAAAACTTAGAATAGCGTTTAAACCAGTGCCATAGCCAATTTCTAAAATATTAATTTGTGTTTTCTCGATAGCATTGAAGCCGAGATTAAT